>NZ_KV818052.1:0-114106 GCF_001814835.1 Streptococcus sp. HMSC072D07 | reverse complement strand
AATTTGTCGTTGCAAAGGAAAATCAGCTAGATAAAAAATAAATTTAATGAGACTTGTTAAATAAATTATCTGTGTGAAAGAAGAAAATAAAATAATTACTTGGACTTTGTCTCTTTTCCTGTTTTGAAGGTTCATGAGACTATTTTATCTCCTTAGAAAGGAAAACTTCAAATTGCCCTACAAATTTCTACTCTTCGACCTTGACCACACCTTGCTTGATTTTGATGCTGCTGAGGATGTGGCTTTGACGCAACTTCTAAAGGAAGAAGGAGTTGCGGACATTCAAGCCTATAAAGACTATTATGTTCCTATGAACAAGGCTCTCTGGAAGGAGTTGGAGCAAAAGAAAATCAGTAAACAAGAGCTGGTTAACACGCGCTTTTCTCGTCTATTTGCGCATTTTGGACAGGAAAAAGACGGTAGGTTACTTGCTCAGCGTTACCAATTTTACTTAGCCCAACAGGGACAAACTCTTTCGGGTGCTCATGAACTCTTGGACAGCCTCATCGAACGTGATTATGATTTGTATGCTGCGACAAATGGGATTACTGCCATCCAGACGGGTCGTCTGGCTCAATCAGGTCTGGCTCCCTATTTCAACCAAGTCTTTATCTCTGAGCAGTTGCAAACGCAAAAACCTGATGCACTATTCTATGAAAAAATTGGTCAACAGATTACTGGATTTTATAAAGAAAAGGCCCTGATGATTGGAGATTCTCTAACCGCCGACATTCAAGGTGGCAATAATGCTGGAATTGATACTATCTGGTACAACCCTCATCGCCTTGAAAATCACACACAAGTCCAGCCAACTTATGAAGTCCATTCTTACCAAGACTTGCTGGATTGTTTAGATAAACTGTAAAAAGTGGTTTAGATAGCCACTTTTTGCTATAATAGAGGCAGTAAAAATGAAGGAGTTGGCGATGCAACACTCATCATGGCATGCTTTGATTAAGGAGCAATTACCTGAAGGTTATTTTGGGAAAATCAATCAATTTATGGAACAGGTCTATGCTCAGGGAACTGTTTATCCACCTAAGGAAAAAGTTTTTCAGGCTCTCTTGACTACACCGCTTGAAGAAGTGAAGGTGGTGATTCTAGGGCAAGACCCCTATCACGGGCCAGGTCAAGCGCAGGGTTTGAGTTTTTCTGTACCTGACTCAATCCCAGCTCCGCCGTCCTTGCAAAACATTTTAAAAGAATTGTCAGATGATATCGGCGTTAAGAAATCTCATGATTTGACGTCTTGGGCTGAGCAGGGAGTCTTGCTTCTCAATGCTTGCTTGACGGTTCCTGCTGGGCAGGCCAATGGTCATGCTGGGCAGATATGGGAGCCATTTACAGATGCTGTGATTCGGGTTGTCAATAATCTAGACAGACCTGTAGTCTTTGTACTCTGGGGTGCTTATGCACGCAAGAAGAAGGCCTTGGTTACCAATCCTCACCACTTGGTTATCGAATCAGCCCATCCTAGTCCTTTATCGGTTTATAGAGGATTTTGGGGTTCCAAGCCTTTTTCCAAGGCCAATGCATTCTTAAAAGAGACAGGACAAGTGCCAATCGATTGGTTTAGATAAGGAGAGAATATGCCTCAGTTAGCGACGATTTGCTACATTGATAACGGAAAAGAACTGCTCATGCTCCATCGCAATAAGAAGCCCAACGATGTCCATGAAGGCAAATGGATTGGTGTGGGTGGGAAGCTAGAGCGAGGGGAGACTCCACAGGAATGTGCAGCGCGTGAAATCCTCGAAGAAACAGGGCTCAAAGCCAAGCCAGTTCTAAAAGGTGTTATTACTTTTCCAGAATTTACGCCTGATTTAGACTGGTACACCTATGTTTTTAAGGTAACGGAGTTTGAGGGGGACTTGGTTGACTGCAATGAAGGAACTTTAGAATGGGTTCCCTATGACGAGGTTTTGAGCAAGCCAACTTGGGAGGGTGATCACACTTTTGTTGAGTGGCTTTTAGAAGATAAACCCTTCTTTTCAGCCAAGTTTGTTTATGATGGGGACAAATTATTGGATACCCAAGTGGATTTCTATGAATAAAGGAGAAAGCAGATGCTACTAATCAAAAACGGTCGTGTAATGGATCCTAAGTCTGGTTTGGATCAAGTGTGTGATATTTTAGTCCAAGATGGAAAAATTGTCAAAATTGCCCCTGAAATCAAGGAAGAAGGAGCAGAGCTAATTGATGCTACTGGTCTTGTAGTTGCGCCTGGACTAGTTGATATTCATGTTCATTTCCGTGAACCTGGTCAGACCCACAAGGAGGACATCCATACTGGGGCACTAGCGGCTGCTGCAGGTGGTTTTACAACGGTTGTCATGATGGCTAATACTAGTCCAACCATTTCGGACGTAGAAACTTTGCAAGAAGTTCTTCAGTCAGCTGTCAAGGAAAAAATCAATGTCAAGACAGTTGCGACTATTACCAAGAACTTTAATGGCCAAGACTTGACAGACTTTAAGGCGCTTTTAGAAGCAGGTGCGGTTGGTTTTTCTGATGACGGTATTCCGCTTGAGAGCAGTAAAGTGGTCAAGGAAGCCATGGAAGAAGCTAAAAAACTTAATACTTTTATTAGTCTTCATGAGGAAGATCCAGGTTTGAATGGGATTCTTGGATTTAACGAAAACATCGCTAAGGAACATTTTCATATCTGTGGAGCGACAGGAGTGGCTGAGTACGCTATGATTGCGCGTGATGTTATGATTGCCTATGCAACAAAGGCCCATGTTCACATCCAGCATTTATCTAAAGAAGAAAGTGTCAAGGTAGTGGAATTCGCTCAAGGTTTGGGAGCGCAAGTCACAGCAGAAGTAGCGCCACAGCATTTCTCTAAGACGGAGGCTCTCCTTTTAACTCAAGGTAGCAATGCCAAGATGAATCCGCCGCTTCGTTTGGAGTCAGATCGTCGTGCCGTTATCGAAGGTCTCAAGTCAGGTGTTATCACAGTTATCGCGACAGACCACGCGCCTCACCATGCAGATGAGAAAAATGTTGAAGATATCACCAAAGCGCCATCTGGTATGACCGGTCTGGAAACCTCTCTTTCTCTTGGTTTAACTTATTTGGTGGAAGCTGGTGAGCTAAGCTTGATGGAATTGCTTGAAAAAATGACTGTTAATCCAGCCAAACTTTACAACTTTGAAGCTGGTTACTTGGCTGAGAATGGTCCAGCGGATATCACTATCTTTGATGCTAAGGCTGACCGCCTTGTGGACTCCCACTTTGCTTCAAAAGCAGCTAATTCACCATTTATTGGTGAAACTTTAAAAGGGCAGGTTAAATATACCATCTGCAAGGGACAAATTGTCTACCAAAACTAGATGGGATTCTGCTCTAGAAACTATAAGAATAGAGAGCGTATATGTATCCAACCCATCAATTTAAAGACAAGTTTGTCTTATTTCTTAAGATATTTTTCCCTATTCTGATCTATCAATTTGCCAATTATTCTGCCTCTTTTGTTGATACAACCATGACTGGGCAGTACAATACCATGGACTTGGCGGGGGTGTCAACCGCAACGAGTCTATGGAATCCTTTCTTTACTTTTTTAACAGGGATTGTTTCGGCCATGGTTCCCATCATAGGCCATCATCTGGGACGGGGCAAAAAGGAAGAAGTAGCATCTGATTTTTACCAATTTATCTACTTGGCTTTCGGACTGTCTTTGGTCTTGCTTGGAATGGTAGTATTCTTAGCGCCACCTGTCTTAACCAACATCGGACTAGAAGCTCAAGTGGCGGCAGTTGCAGTTTCCTATCTTTGGTACCTGTCTATTGGAATTATTCCCTTGTTGCTGTTCAGTGTCATTCGCTCTTTGTTGGATTCTCTTGGATTGACCAAGCTATCTATGTACCTCATGCTCCTATTACTTCCGCTCAATAGTGGTTTTAACTATCTCTTGATATATGGAGCTTTCGGTTTCCCTGAGCTTGGTGGCGCAGGAGCAGGACTAGGAACTTCACTAGCCTATTGGGTTTTATTGGGGATTTCTATTCTTGTTTTATTCAAACAAGAAAGGTTAAAAGCGTTACATCTTGAAAAACGCATTCCACTAAATATAGATAAAATCAAGGAAGGTGTTCGATTAGGTCTACCAATCGGGGGAACCGTATTTGCTGAAGTAGCCATTTTCTCCGTGGTTGGACTAATCATGGCTAAGTTTTCATCGCTCATCATTGCCAGTCACCAGTCAGCTATGAATTTTTCGAGTCTCATGTATGCTTTTCCTATGAGTATTTCCTCTGCTATGGCGATTGTTGTGTCTTACGAGGTGGGGGCCAAACGTTTTGAGGATGCAAAAATCTATGCTCGTCTGGGGAGAGTAACCGCCCTTATTTTTGCAGGTCTTACCCTATCTTTTCTCTACATTTTTAGAGATCGTGTAGCAAGTCTATATGGGAATGACTCTCAGTTCATTGAAACAACTGCTGTATTTCTAACCTACAGTCTCTTTTTCCAGCTAGCTGATACCTTTGCGGCTCCGCTCCAAGGAATTTTAAGAGGGTATAAGGACACTATCGTTCCTTTCTATCTTGGCTTAATCGGATATTGGGGAGTAGCGATACCACTAGGATATCTACTAGATCAAGTAACTGACTTAGGGGCATTTGCCTACTGGATTGGGTTAATTGCCAGCTTGATTGTTTCTGGTTGTTTGTATCAATGGCGTCTGAAAACCGTAATGAAAAGATTGAGCTAATTTTTGGAAAATATCCTGAAAAAGCACTTTGTGAAAAAATACTCTAACTAGAGAGAATCCCTGTTTTAACAGGGGTTTATTTTTTTATATTGTGAATTTTTATTAGCCATATACTTTGACAGCGTATACTAAAAAAGGTAAAATAGTAAGGTAAGTACAAAGTTAGAAAGGCAAGATTATGTCAACTTTAGATAAGAATCTTTTGCTAGAGATGTTCCGTAAGATGGAAGAAATCCGTCGCATGGACTTAAAAATCGCTCAGTTAGTGAAAAAGGGGAAAGTTCCCGGTATGACTCACTTTTCTGTCGGAGAGGAAGCTGCTAACGTCGGAGCGATGCTGGCTCTTAATCCAGATGATCTGATTACCTCAAATCACCGTGGACACGGGCAAGCTATTGCTAAGGGGATTGACCTCAACGGAATGATGGCTGAAATCCTCGGGAAATACACTGGAACCTGTAAAGGAAAAGGTGGTTCTATGCACATCGCTGACCTGGATGCTGGGAACCTCGGTGCCAATGGTATCGTTGGTGGTGGTATGGGAATCGCTGTCGGTGCAGCCCTCAGTCAACAAATGCAAAACACTGGAAAAATCGTCGTTTGCTTCTTTGGAGATGGTGCGACCAACGAAGGTGTCTTCCACGAAGCAGTCAACATGGCTTCTATTTGGAACTTGCCAGTTGTTTTCTACTGCATTAACAACGGTTATGGGATCTCTGCGGATATCAAGAAAATGACCAATGTAGAGCATATCCATCAACGTAGTGCGGCATATGGAATTCCTGGAATGTTTATCGAAGATGGGAACAACGTCATCGATGTCTATGAAGGATTTAAGAAAGCTGTAGATCATGTTCGTGGTGGCAATGGCCCAGTCTTGATCGAAAGTGTAACCTATCGCTGGCTTGGCCACTCATCATCTGACCCTGGTAAATATCGTACTCGTGAAGAAGTGGAATTGTGGAAACAAAAAGACCCAATCGAAAACCTTCGCAAATACCTCATTGAAAACAATATTGCAAGTGCAGAAGAATTGGAAGAAATTCAAGCACAAGTCAAGGAAGCAGTAGAAGCTTCTGTTAAATTTGCTGAAGAAAGCCCATTCCCACCACTAGAATCAGCATTTGAAGATATTTACGCAGACTAAGGAGAAAGAGATAAAAATGGAAACAAAAACAATGTCGTTCCGTGACACCATTATCCTTGCTATGTCTGAGGAAATGCGTCGCGATGAAAATGTATTCTTGATGGGAGAAGACGTCGGTGTCTTCGGCGGAGACTTCGGAACTTCTGTTGGAATGCTCGAAGAATTTGGTCCAGAACGTATCCGTGACTGTCCGATTTCTGAAGCTGCTATCTCAGGTGCAGCAGCAGGAGCAGCCATGACAGGACTTCGTCCAATCGTCGATATGACCTTCATGGACTTCTCGGTTATTGCCATGGATAATATCGTCAACCAAGCTGCTAAAACACGCTATATGTTTGGTGGAAAAGGTCAGGTTCCAATGACTGTCCGATGTGCAGCTGGTAACGGAGTTGGTTCTGCAGCTCAGCACTCTCAGTCTCTAGAGTCTTGGTTTACACACATCCCAGGTCTTAAGGTTGTAGCTCCAGGTACGCCTGCTGACATGAAAGGACTGCTCAAGTCTTCTATCCGTGATAACAACCCAGTTATCATTCTTGAATACAAGTCAGAATTTAACCAAAAAGGGGAAGTTCCAGTTGATCCAGACTACACAATCCCACTTGGAGTTGGTGAAATCAAACGCCAAGGTACAGATGTAACAGTCGTTACTTATGGTAAAATGCTTCGTCGTGTGGTTCAAGCTGCTGAAGAATTAGCAGAAGAGGGAATTTCAGTTGAAATTGTGGACCCACGTACCCTCGTTCCGCTTGATAAGGATATCATCATTAACTCAGTGAAGAAGACTGGTAAGGTCGTTCTGGTCAACGACGCCCACAAAACAAGTGGCTATATCGGAGAGATTTCAGCTATTATTTCAGAATCAGAAGCATTTGATTATCTAGATGCACCAATCCGCCGTTGCGCCGGAGAGGATGTGCCAATGCCTTATGCACAAAATCTAGAAAATGCAATGATTCCAACAGTTGAAAGCATCAAAGATGCAATCCGAAAGACTTATAATAAAGAATGATATTACATAAATTAATTTATGTAATATTTTAGAGATTTTTAACTTTAGTAACTTGAAATATGTTTTGTATCCAAGTTGTATGTAAAGTTGCGACAGTTTTTTGACGAATCGATAATATTCGACAAAAAACTTAGTAAGTCTACTAGGTTGGTCGCCTGATAGCGGCAACCGTAGTAACTTGGACACGAAACGTGTCTCAAATTACTTGTAGAGTTGAACACGGGCTAAAAGCTCGGAAAAAAGATAAATCTCCTTGGCTTCATCGAAGCCAGCATTGATTTCCTATTTTTCAGTCGCTTTTGACGCCCTTTGCATCATGTAATTGAATTCGGACGGAGGTCTGTGAAAAAAAGATAGATTTCCTTGTGTTCATCGAACACATCGTCAATCTCCTATTTTTTCATTGCCCTCTTCGTCCTTAATATCTTATATTCGAACACGGGCTAAAAGCTCGGAAAAAAGATAAATCTTCTTGGCTTCATCGAAGCCTGCGTAGATTTCCTATTTTTCAGTCGCTTTTTACGCCCTTAGTATCATAATTAGAATTGGAGAGGTCATGGCTGATGACAAGCTAAGAGCGACTCCTGCGGCTAGAAAGTTAGCGGATGAACTAGGTATCAACCTCTACGACGTTTCTGGCTCAGGTGCAAACGGTCGTGTCCACAAAGAAGACGTGGAAACTTATAAAGACACAAACGTGGTTCGCATTTCGCCACTTGCAAAACGAATTGCCGTCGAACATAACATTGCTTGGCAGGAAATCCAAGGAACAGGTCATCGTGGTAAGATCATGAAGAAGGACGTTTTGGCCTTGCTTCCTGAAAATATCGAAAACGACACCATCAAGTCTCCTGCTCAAATCGAAAAAGTGGAAGAAGTTCCAGACAATATCACTCCTTATGGTGTGATTGAGCGTATTCCAATGACACCAATGCGTAAGGTAATCGCACAACGTATGGTTGAATCTTACCTAACTGCGCCAACTTTCACACTCAACTACGATGTCGATATGTCAGAAATGCTGGTCCTTCGTAAGAAGGTTCTTGATCCGATTATGGAAGCGACTGGTAAGAAGACTACTGTAACAGACCTTCTTTCACTCGCTGTTGTGAAAACCTTAATGAAACACCCTTACATTAATGCTTCATTGACCGAAGATGGCAAGACCATTATCACTCACAACTATGTCAACCTTGCGATGGCAGTTGGGATGGATAACGGATTGATGACACCAGTTGTTTACAATGCTGAAAAAATGAGCTTGTCAGAGTTGGTTGTTGCCTTTAAGGATGTAATTGGTCGTACCTTGGATGGTAAATTGGCTCCAAGCGAACTGCAAAATTCAACCTTCACAATTAGTAACTTGGGAATGTTTGGTGTTCAGTCCTTTGGTCCGATTATTAACCAACCCAACTCAGCAATCCTCGGAGTTAGCTCAACAGTAGAGAAACCTGTTGTTGTCAATGGTGAGATTGTTATTCGTCCTATCATGAGCCTTGGTTTAACTATTGACCACCGTGTTGTAGATGGTATGGCTGGTGCTAAGTTTATGAAAGACTTGAAAGCCTTAATTGAGAACCCAATCTCAATGTTGGTTTAAGTTAGCTATTGTTATTTTAGAGTTTTAGATAAAGGAAGTAAGACATGGCCTTAGAAGTAATTATGCCAAAAGCCGGCGTAGATATGACAGAAGGACAAATTGTCCAATGGAATAAGAAAGTCGGTGAATTTGTAAAAGAAGGAGAAATCCTTTTGGAAATCATGACTGACAAAGTCAGCATGGAACTGGAAGCCGAAGAAGATGGATACTTGATTGCCATCCTTAAAGGAGATGGTGAAACTGTTCCAGTAACTGAAGTTATCGGTTACCTTGGAGAAGAAGGGGAAAACATCCCAACAGCTGGAGCAGCTGCGCCAGAATCAAAACCTGCACCTGCAGCTAGTGTTTCAAACGACGATGGTAAGAGCGATGATGCCTTTGATATCGTTGTGATTGGTGGAGGTCCTGCTGGATATGTAGCAGCCATTAAAGCTGCCCAACTTGGCGGTAAGGTTGCCCTTGTTGAGAAATCAGAACTCGGTGGAACCTGCTTGAACCGTGGCTGTATCCCAACCAAGACCTACCTTCACAACGCTGAAATCATCGAAAACATCGGTCATGCAGCAAACCGTGGTATCGTCATCGAAAATCCAAACTTCACTGTAGATATGGATAAACTCCTTGAAACCAAGTCTAAGGTTGTCAATACTTTAGTTGGCGGAGTTGCGGGTCTTCTTCGTAGCTACGGAGTTACTGTTCATAAAGGAATTGGTACCATCACTAAAGACAAGAATGTCTTGGTAAATGGTTCAGAATTGCTTGAAACCAAGAAAATCATCCTTGCTGGTGGTTCAAAAGTCAGCAAGATTAACGTTCCTGGTATGGAATCATCACTCGTGATGACAAGTGACGACATTCTTGAAATGAACGAAGTTCCAGAAAGCCTTGTTATCATCGGTGGTGGTGTTGTCGGTATCGAACTTGGTCAAGCCTTCATGACATTTGGTTCAAAAGTAACTGTTATTGAAATGATGGACCGTATCGTTCCAGCTATGGATGCTGAAGTTTCTAAGAACCTTCGTTTGATCCTTGAGCGTAAAGGAATGACCATCTTAACAGGTACAAAACTGCAAGAAATCATCGAGGAAAATGGTCAACTTCGTATCAAGGTTGAAGGAAAAGACGATATCATCGCTAGCAAAGCTCTTCTTTCAATCGGTCGTGTGCCAGACCTTGAAGGAATTGGTGATGTTGAGTTTGAATTGGATCGTGGTCGCATCAAGGTCAACGAATACATGGAAACTTCTGTTCCAGGTATCTACGCACCAGGTGATATTAATGGTACTAAGATGTTAGCGCACGCAGCCTTCCGTATGGGTGAAGTTGCCGCTGAAAATGCCCTTAAAGGAAATCATGCTGTTGCCAAATTGAACTTGACTCCTGCAGCCATTTACACTCTTCCTGAAGTAGCAGCAGTAGGTTTAACAGAAGAGCAAGCTCGCGAGAAATACGATGTTGCTATCGGTAAATTCAACTTTGCGGCTAACGGACGTGCCATTGCTTCTGATGCAGCTCAAGGTTTCGTTAAAGTCATTGCAGATAAGAAATACGGTGAAATCCTTGGTGTCCATATCATCGGTCCTGCAGCTGCAGAATTGATCAACGAAGCGTCAAGCATCATCGAAATGGAAATAACTGTCGAAGAAATGCTGAAGACTATCCACGGACACCCAACATACTCTGAAGTGATGTACGAAGCATTTGCGGATGTTCTAGGAATGGCTATCCATTCACCTAAGAAAAAATAAAACGAAGATAGACTAGACTGGAAGATTATTTCCAGTCTCTATCGTATAAAGGGATATCATGAAATATATTATCAATCATTCAAACGACACTGCTTTTAATATCGCCTTGGAAGAATATGCCTTTAAACACTTACTAGATGAGGATCAAATCTTCCTTCTTTGGATTAACAAACCTTCTATCATTGTTGGTCGTCACCAGAACACTATCGAAGAAATCAACCGTGATTTTGTTCGAGAAAATGGTATTGAGGTAGTCCGCCGTATCAGTGGTGGCGGAGCTGTTTACCACGATCTAAACAACCTCAACTACACAATCATCTCAAAAGAAGATGAAAACCGTGCCTTTGACTTCAAGAGTTTTTCAACTCCAGTAATCAATACCTTGGCTCAACTTGGTGTTAAAGCTGAATTCACAGGTCGTAATGACCTTGAGATTGACGGTAAGAAATTCTGTGGAAATGCCCAAGCCTATATCAATGGGCGTATCATGCACCACGGTTGCTTGCTCTTTGACGTTGATTTGTCAGTCCTAGCAAACGCCCTCAAGGTTTCAAAAGATAAATTTGAATCAAAAGGTGTGAAATCCGTCCGTGCCCGTGTTACCAATATTATCAATGAATTACCAGAAAAAATCACAGTTGAAGAATTCCGTGATTTACTATTGGAATACATGAAAAAAGAGTACCCAGAGATGACTGAATACGTTTTTTCTGAGCAAGAATTAGCTGAAATCAACCGCATCAAGGATACTAAGTTTGGAACTTGGGACTGGAACTACGGTAAATCACCTGAATTTAACGTCCGTCGTGGAACAAAATTCACTAGTGGTAAGGTTGAAGTTTTTGCCAACGTCATTGAATCAAAAATCCAAGATATCAAGATCTATGGTGACTTCTTTGGTATCGAGGACGTTGCAGCTGTAGAAGATGTCCTTCGTGGCATGAAATACGAACGCGAAGATGTCCTTAAGGCCTTAGAAACTATTGACATCACACGCTATTTTGCTGGTATCAGCCGTGAAGAAATCGCTGAAGCAGTAGTGGGGTAAGGAAAAAGAATCCATTTATGATGGATTCTTTTATTAGGGTTAAACTTAAGAATCATGCTGATTAGATTATAATAGTGATGAAAAATGAAAGGAGTTATTCATTATGTTAGAAATTCCAGTAGAAAAACTTAACCTATTTGAACAGTTAGACCGCAATGTTGTTGCTTTTTATAGAAATACGGAAATTTCTCAAACTGAAAGTTTAAATATAAGCATCACACAAGAACATTATGATAAGAAATACAAAGAGCTTCAGCCTTTAGGATACCAAGCTGTTCAAATACCTTTAGGAATGGCTTTAGATAATGTAATCCAGCAAGCCTATTTCCAAAATATTATAATTGGCGGTCTTCTGCCCGATGAAATCAATGTAAACAAAGAAGACTTAATGCCTTTGAAAGATATTGTTGATAGTTTTTGTATTATGTATGCTGCAGCAAATAACCGACTGGAAAATAGTAAGGCTTATGAACTTATGAAAGATAAGACAGTGTTCTTTATTGGTAAACTGTTGACTGATGATCTTAAAAATGGTGGCGAAATTTCGTATATGGGAATCGAAAGAGAATCAGCTGATGGAACTTCTTATGAAGCAGTAAAATGTTTTCTAACTAAAGAGAGTGCTGATCAGTACAATGATTCAAAAAAACCTGTAAGCCCAGCAAATCTAGCCTATCTGCAAGCCTTTTGGGATAAACCAGTAATTATAGAGCCACACCGTAACTACTGGATTGAGTTTAAATAACTAAAAAACGAAAGATAAAAGGAATTGATCTTTCGTTTTTTAGTGATAGTCGCTTTACATAATTTATATTATGACTCACTTATAAACTATCTAAAGCATTCTTTTGTTCATCATTGACGATATGGGTATATAGGTCAGTGACTTGTGTACTGGCGTGTCCTAGCTGATGGCTGACCAAAACCTGCGATTTAGTTGCATCATAGAGCCTAGTTGCCAGGGTATGGCGTAGTTTGTGGGGTGTTACACGCACTTTGAAGTCCTCTGAGTACTTAGCAACCATTTTTTCAACACTAGAAGCGTCGATACGATTGGGAACACCTCGATATAAGGTCAGAAAGAGAGCTGTATCCGTCTTTTCCGTCTTATAGCGTTGATTTCGAATGGCGAGATAATTTTCAAGGTAAGACTTGGCAAAGGCTGCGACATTGACAGAATCACGTTTGCCCCCTTTTCGAGTGACATCAATGACCATCATTTTGAGATTAAGGTCTCTTAGATCCAGATTAACAGCTTCAGATAGGCGGACACCAGACGCCAAGAGAAGGGCAATAATGGCTAAATCACGTTCTTTATTTTTATTGAATGACGAGAGAGCACGATTTGAGAGTTGTTGTGGGTACTCTTGGTCAATATAAGTCAGAAAACCTTCTGTTTCATCACCTAGAAAGAGTTTTTGCTTGATGTTTTCAGCTCTGGCAGCAAGTGTTTCTTTCTTTTTCTTGGTTGAAACTTTCTTCATTACATTACGATAGAAATAAGGCTCCCCCTGGTCGTTTTCGACTTCCTCGGTTAGATACTTGTAAAGACTAGATAGTGCTGACAAAGTGCGATTGATTGTTGTCTGAGAGACACCTTGTTTAGTTGTATTAGCATTCAGCAAAGGTCGTTCACGAAGATATAGAATAAAGGACTCCATGTCTTTTTTAGACATATTTTCCAAGACCGATAAAGGAATATCGACCATTTTATCCGCATTTGAGATTCCAGACTCCAAAACCCAGCTGAAAAATCGATCGTATTCCTTGAGGTATTCGTATAAGGTTGTAAAACTGTAGGGCACAGCAAGCTTAGATTGGTAGTATTCCAGAACATACCAGGGCATGATTTGTTTTAGTTTGTCGATTCGCTCTAGTAAAATCTCACGTTTCATGTATTTTCTCCATAATTAAGTCTACTAGTAGTATAGCATAGACTTACATATTTTTCAAGAAAATTATAGTTTTTCGGAAAGATGATATAAGAAACTTAAAACAGAAGTCCAACTTACCCCCAGTTATCCTGAACCCTTTATTAAATTTCATCATACTTGAGCAACATATTCGGAATCTTTTCTTCAAGACTCTTGCGAACTTTACCTTGAATTGCAGTGTCCATTTGGCTGTTTATGCTTGTAATGGTTGATTTGGTTTCTGTAGCAATTTTCTTAGTTGCTTTATTAAAGTTATCTTTTAATTTATTTTTTGCTGTTATCGCTAACTTTGCTTCCGTAATGATTCGGTTTCTTTCCATCATTCGATACATTTGTTTCAGTGCATATTGATATTCTTCATCTGTGTAGTATTCATTCATTGGTGCTTGCATAATCTCTCCTTAGTTTGTGAAATTCTTCGTCTAAATCATTTCTTTTTTTGCGAAACTCGTTATCGAATTTTTCTCTCTCATCTTTGAGTTTAACCCTATAATCTCTGTATACTTGATTCGAAAAGTGTCTCAAATTTTCTATTTCTATAAAATAGTCTCTAACATCATCAGCCGTTGACGAAAATTTTCTCAAAATATGATACATTTTATCAACTTCTTCGGAAATTAGTTTTTCTAAGTTTGCATTTCGTTCGTCTAGATCAAGGGCTTTGTTATCGAGTTTCTTCTTTTCTTGATAATATTGGTCTTCTAGAGCAAATAGTTCCCTTTCTTTCTCTTTTATTTCCTCCCATTTTACATCTTTTCTTTCCATTGTCGAAACTCCTTGGCTAATTGCTTATCTGTTGCTACTGTTTTTTCGATGACTTCCTGTAATTGTTTATCCATATTTTCAAATGCTTGTGCGGAAGCATTCATCTTAGTGGTTGTTTGATTTGTCTCTGTCTGAAACGTATTGATAAACTGTGCTTGAGTGATACCTTGACTAGCAAAAATGGCATCAACCTCATAGGGAGCCAATGCTGTGTAGCTCGTAAAGTCGATTTTTGACCAAATTTCTTGTAATTCCTGATTGGCTTTTTTGGCTAAGGCGCTCACTTCATCAGCTCCAGTTCTTGCTGCTGTAGCCATAGATGATGATAGGATAGAACCTTGAGCTGCATCTAAGTATATTTCCTCAGAACTACTAATACCACCTGATGACCATTTTGATTTCAAGTCCTTGTAATGAGCCATTCCTCGGAGACTGTTGGCATAGGCTCGATAAACGCCACTGATTAAGGGTTTCCCTCCTTTGCCATCTACAAGTTGACCAGTTGCAGGATCAAACTCCCAGTCACCAATTTTATGACTCGAACCATCAAGCCAGTGAATCGTACTAGGCATAGAATTTGTAGTGGTAGTATTATACCATTCTGGATGGTTAAAATCATTCCAACGTACTACATCATCATGTTTTCTACGGTAATCTATAA
This sequence comes from Streptococcus sp. HMSC072D07, assembly GCF_001814835.1. Taxonomy (GTDB): domain Bacteria; phylum Bacillota; class Bacilli; order Lactobacillales; family Streptococcaceae; genus Streptococcus. The sequence goes on along the minus strand of NZ_KV818052.1, from coordinate 99,477 downwards.
ACATAGAAGGGTTACTTTCAATAAATGCTTTTTCTTCCAGTGTGAGTGCACCGTATTTAAACCAAGCATTAAAGGTGGTTGTAGGGATGTGGTATTTAGCTCCTACCTTCAGCATGTAGGAACCCTGTGAATAACCGGATAGTTGGCTGACTTCGTATCGGGGGTCGTCCATAATCTCTTTTACGAATTGGTCAGCAACCTTATATTGTGGAGATAAATAAGTTTGCCTTGCAATTATGGCACTATTGACGTCGCGTGAGCTGAACATAGTTTTATTCACCGGACTATCAGGATCCGTTCCAGCAGCAATCACGGCTACATTTTTATAATCTGGTTTGCCGTTGACAATAGGTGCAACTGCCAGTCCATCAAATCCTGTTTCAATGTCAGACTTAGTGGCAACAACACGGAATTCTTGACCATCTGAAGTGGTTATAGTGTTGGTTTCTTCAAAATCAGATGAAGAAGGATTCGGATTAGGAGCTTCTGTAACCAAAGGTTTATTATTTCTCTCAGCGTATTCAGAATTGACACTGTATACATTCTTCCCGTGGTTTAATTCATTAAGTTGTTTATCAGTATAATTAAATACCATTACTGCTCCCCTCTTTCTTTGTTAGAGTATGTAACCGTAACTGTATTAGTTGTTATTCCTTTTCTTAGGTTAAGAAAATCTCGCTGTCCATAAGTCATACGACCATTATAATTTTCTTTATCATCTAAGTTATGTGGAATTCCATAGAATATTTTTTCTCCATCTTCAAACAAAATATCAACCTTACAAGACCAGTCGCCAGGAGGGTTCGTATATGTTGGATTGGTAATTTCGATTTCTTCTATCCCTTGATAAGAATTCTTCAAGGCATTTACCAAACTAACTTCATACTCCCTATTCCGACGCTCTTCTTGGGATTTCCCTAACATGCTAAACATAAATATACCTCCTGCTGTGATAATTGCGAGTGACAAAACGATTAGTAATCTTTTGTGATTTTTTTTAGTGCTGGAATTGTTCATTTAAGCTTTTCTCCTTTTCTCTATTCTACTATAATTTAAAGATAAATAACAGTAGAATTCGGTGAGACTTAGTCGCAATAACACGGAATTCTTGACCATCTGAGGTAGTTATGGTGTTGGTTTTTTCTAAATCATCAGGAGATATACTTTCAATGAGATTTGAATTGACATAAGTCCTTCCGTTACGCTTAGCGAATTCAAGATTTATACTAGACACAGCATAATCCCGATTCAACCCGTGCTATTATCTGAATATGTAACAAATACTTTTAAGTCGGTCACTCCTTTGTAATTGTTAGGGAATTGCCTTTTCTCATTGGTCAATGATCCTTGATAATTCTTTTTATCATGGAGTCCATGGCCTATCCTATACTTAGTTTTTCTTTCATCATTAAATTTGATTTCTACATCACAAGACCATGAACCTGGAGGGTTTGTGTAGTTTGGATTGGAAATCTTAATCTCCTCAATCCCTTCATAGGAATTTTTTAAAGCGTTGACCAAGCTGACTTCGTACTCTCTATTCCGACGTTCTTCTTGAGACTTCCCTAACATACTAAACATAAAAACACCTCCTGTTGTGATAGTTACGAGTAGTAAAACTATGAATAATGGTTTATAGCTTTTTCTTAATCTGTCTTTACTCATTATCATTTCCTCTTTATCTCAGCATATTCAGAATTTACACTATAAACATTTTTTCCGTCATTTAATTCATTGAGTTGTTTATCAGTATAAGTGTATACCATTAATATTCTCCTTCTGAACCATCTGAATAAATAATTTTTGTGAGTTTACTAGTCTTACCCAAGTGACTATTTAAAAATTCTCGGTCCTCTTTTCCATTCTCTCTTTCTAAGGATACATCAGAAATACGTTTATCATTTTTTGAATAATTAATTTTATATTTTATGCTTCTCTCATTAAAAAATAGTTCAACTACGCAAGTCCAGCTTCCTGGCGGATTTGTGTAGTTTGCATTAGAAAATCTAATTTCTTCAACACCCTCATAACTATCTTTTAAAGTTTCAACCAAACTAACTTCATACTCTCTATTTCGACGTTCTTCTTGAGATTTCCCTAATATACTAAACATAAAAACACCTCCTGCTGTAATGGCTACGAGTAACAAAACGATTAGTATCCTTTTATGGCTTTTTTTATTGCTGGAATTATTCATTTAAGCTTTTCCTCTTTTTCTACTTGAAAACTCTTCATTTACCATATAAATAGCAAAATCTTGGGTTAAATTATTCAACTGATTATCAGTATAATTAAATACCATTATTGCTCTCCTGTTTCACCATTTGAATATCGTACTAATATTGTAGATTCTGTTTTACCAATGTGTTTTTGAAGTATCGACCATTGTTGATCAATTTCTTCATTAGTATTCCCTTTCATAAGACCATCATGGTTTTCTTTATAGGTTAATCTGTGATTAATTCCATAAGTAATAGTTTGACTATCATTGAACTGTACTGAAATATCACAAGACCACGAACCCGGTTTGTCATTATTGTAAGGATCCATAATCTTAATCTCCTTAATCCCTTGGTAGGAATTCTTTAACGCATTAACCAGACTTACTTCATATTCTCTATTTCGACGCTCTTCTTGAGACTTCCCTAACAACCTAAACATAAAAATAGCTCCTGCTGTGATGGCTACGAGTAACAAAACGATTAGTAGTCTTATATATCTTTTTTTATTGCTGGAAATATTCATTTAAGCTTTTCTCCTTTTTCTCCTTGAAGACTTTTCGTTCACACTATAAACAGCATAATCTTGGTTTAAATTATTCATCAGTATAATGGAAATTCATCATAGTTCTCCTTGCTCGCTATCAGAATAAGTAATTCTCACTGACTTTAAAGTTTTCCCTCTATGAGTTTCTAAATACTGCCAATCTTCGTTTGTTTCTTGACGGCCACCATAATTGATTTTATAGTTTAAATGATGATTAATCTCATATGAAAGAGTTCTTTCATCATTAAATTTAATTTCGATATCACAAGACCACGAACCTGGTGGGGTTGTATAATCAGGATTGGAAATCTTAATCTCCTCAATCCCTTCATAGGAATTCTTTAACGCATTCACCAAACTAACTTCATACTCTCTATTTCGACGTTCTTCTTGAGACTTCCCTAACAACCTAAACATAAAAACACCTCCTAATGTGATGAATACGAATAGTAAAACTATGAATAATGGTTTATAGCTTTTTCTTAATCTGTCTTTACTCATTATCATTCCCTCTTTTTCTCAGCAAATTCCGCATTGACACTATATACATTCTTTCCATGCTTTAATTCATTAAGTTGTTTATCAGTATAACTAAATGCCATTATTGCTCTCCTTCGTCATTATTAGAATAAGTTACCCTAATTTTCGAAGCAGTTTTACCCTTGTTTTCATTTAAAAATTGTCGATCTTTTACTCTATTTTCCCATTCCAATGAAGTATCTGTTATTTCTTCAGTGTCTAGAGAATATCCAATACCATACTTAATTTTTACTTCATGTTTAAATTTGATTTCTACATCACAAGACCACGAACCAGGAGGGCTTGTGTATTCTGGATTGGAAATTTTAATCTCTTCAATCCCTTGGTAGGAATTCTTTAAGGCATTAACCAAACTTACTTCATACTCTCTATTCCGATGTTCTTCTTGCGATTTTCCTAACAAACTAAACATAAAAATAGCTCCTGCTGTGATGGTTGCGAGTAACAAAATGATTAGTATTCTTGTATGACTTTTTTTAATTCCAGAATTATTCATTTATGCTTTTCTCCTTTTTCTTATTATACAATATTCTAATCATTCTTTACAAAGTAGGGGGTAAAAATCATACTATATACTGAAAATTAGATTTCTAATTCTTAAAAAACCAAATCTTTTTTGATTTGGTTTTGAAGGTTTATATTTAATTTTATTTATACCGATTATACTCATCTTTTTTATGTACTACCATATAGCAGGATACCAAGATGACGAAGATTTTAAGCAGGAAGGTTTCGGATCGATCAGTATCTATGGTTATCTGAGACAAGACATTAATGATCGAATGTGTCATAACGCAAATCCAGAGATTCTTTGTTTTGATATAAAGAGCTGAGAGTATGAAAGAATTCGTCAGCAATCCAAATAAAAACGGTAGAGTTTGCAGAGTTGCTAGGGAGCCATCAATGTAAAAGAACAACAGATGCCAAATCGCCCAGCTGAAAAAGGTTAGAATTGCTGAGTAAAAATATGGCAACTTTTCTTGTAAAATTGGTTGAAAGACATATCGCCATCCAATCTCTTCTATACCGCCAAAGACAATAAATTTGAAGAACATCAAAAATGGGAGATACCAGCTAAATTCTATCATTTTCCCACCAAACATTAGAAAAGAAAAATCAAGGACAATAAGGAAAAAAGATAATAAATAGTGTTTATAACTGGTATGAATGTTAAAAAAATCGTTTACAATCTTCTTAAAATGAATATGAAAATAGTGATTTGCAACAATAATTCCCCAAAGAGCTGAAGAAATCCCACCTAGAAAGATTCCTAAAATAGTTAATAGATTGGAATGAATAGAAAAAAGATTCAAGAGAAAGAAAAGGAGACAAACTGATGCTATTTGACTAAATGTGCCTAGCAAATATACTGCAATTGCCTTATTTCTTTTCATTGAGAATCCTTTCAATAATATTTTACGTAAAATAAATTATGTAAAAAAAGCTTATAACAACAAATCTTTGACTTTTCCAATTTCACTTTTTGGAATCACCAGGTGAATCATATCACCCAGATACATTCTAGTTGAGCCGTTAACTGTTTGGCTCTTGCCATTATGGACTTGGGTGGTAATGAGTACGTTATGTGGCAAGTTGAGCTCGTGAACCTGTTTTCCAGCGATTTTGTCAGACACAGGGATTTCTATGAGGGTGACTTCTCCCTCGTCTGTTGCTTCTTCTGGTAGCATTTTTTCCAGCATGGCCTCATAGACTGGTGCCCCCTTGAGTAGATCCATGACGATGTAGGCGACTAAGGTCACTAAGCCAAGTGGCATGAGGTTGCGAATATCTCCGACCATCTCGGTTACGAGTATCATAGCGGTTAAGGGAGCCTTGGATATTGCCCCAAAGTAGCCACTCATTCCTAAAATAACAAATATAGGAAATTGCTCCTGACTGACAAGCCCAAGATTGACACAAATGACACCGACTAGGGCACCAAGTAAGGAACCAAGCGCCAGAATGGGAAGGAAAATCCCTCCTGGAAGGCCACTTCCATAACTAATCATGCTCCAAACAAAGCGAATCAAAAAGTAAGCTAATAAAACTTGGAAACTAAAATCTTGCTCAGTCAAAGGAAGAACGACCTGGTTTCCACCACCAAGAATTTGAGGTAAGAAAATTCCGACTGGTATGATAAGGATAAAAGCTAGGATCGGATAATAAGCTCTATCCAAATGGATTTTTTGACCAAGCCATTCATAAATTTGACCAACATTGAGTACAGCTTTCTCATAGAGAAAACCAGAAAGCCCGAGAAAAACTCCCATAAGGAGGTATATCCAATACCGGTCTAGGGTCATGAGAGGAATGTTGTCTGGCATATCCAGTACGGGTGTTAGACCAAATATGAGTAATGAGACAAAGTTTGCTACGAGACTGGCTGCTAGAGTTGAGACCCAGAAAAAGCGGGAAAAATGATGATAGACTTCTTCTACAACAAAGAGGAGGCCTGCAATCGGTGCATTAAAGGCAGCGGCTAAGCCTGCAGCAGCTCCACTGGCAATCAGGGAACGTTCTTCAACTGGACTAGATTTTAGCCACTTGGCAATACCTTTACCACCAACTGCTCCAAGTTGAATACTTGGCCCTTCTCGACCTAGCATAAGGCCACTGGCAATAGCAAGAATCCCTAATACATATTTCTTCCAGAGGACACTCCACCAATTAAGAGTCATCAGTCCCTTTAGTTCGGCTTCGACTTGAGGAATTCCTGAACCCTTGATATCTTTTTCTGACCGAGTTAGTTTCGCACTGAGCCAGCAAACGAATACATAAAATAGGCCAATGATAAAAAGATTGCGCACTAGGTGCGCTTGATCTTGATAAAGTCCTTGTATCAGGTGGAAACCCTTTTCGATTAAGAAACGAAAGGATCCGACGATTAGCCCGACGACGAGACCAACAATGACTCCTCGCCCAACTTGGGATAATATGGTGCTTGAGGCAAAGGCAAATTCTTTCTTGGAACTAAGTGTTTCTGACTGTTCCTCCATAATCATTTCCTCTTACTTATCTTTCTTGGTTGAAACCAGTGTTTTGACTGGTTCAAAACTGGTTCGGTGAATTGGGGTGACGCCTAGTTTTTCCAGTCCTTCTAGATGTTTAGCTGTTCCGTATCCTGCATTAGCTGTAAAATCATATCCAGGATATTGATCATCATAGTCCTTCATCAATTCATCCCGTGTCACCTTGGCCACTATAGATGCAGCTGCGATCGAGAGGGAGTTGGCATCTCCTTTGATGATTGCTGTTTGAAGAATCGGCAACTCCAGTTTCATGGCATCAATCAAGAGGTGCTCAGGTTGCGGACTGAGCTGGGAGATTGCTTCCTTCATAGCTAGTTTGGTAGCTTCATAGATATTGACTTGGTCGATGACCTGATTATCCATGATACCAATGCCGATTGATAAGGCTTGATCTTGAACAGCATGATAAATTTCCAGATGTTTCTTTTTAGGGATCTTCTTGCTATCGTTGAGGCCTTTAATCTTACAATTTTTTGGCAAAATAACAGCTGCAGCGATTACAGGTCCAGCCAGAGGACCACGGCCGACCTCGTCAACACCTGCAATTAGGGTCAATCCTTGCTGGTAAAGCTCTTTTTCATAGGAAAGCATAGTTTCCAAACGAAGGTCCTCATCCAGTTCAGCCTGTATGGCTTTCTTACGCTTGTTGATTTCCTTTTGAACTCCAGAACGAGGATCTTTTTCGAATTCTAGAAAAAGAGGATTGTCTAATTCTTTGACAGTAGCCAGAAGTTCTTTGATTTCTTTAATCGTCGTCATCGATGTCGTCCAATGTATCTAAGGTATAGTTACCGAGTTTTCCATCACGGACTTCCTTGACGAAGAGGCTGTAAAAGCGGTCGTAGTCGTCTCGGAAACCAAGGGCACGGGTCATATCCATGATAATAACAGGTGCTTCTTCTTCTATTTTCATTTGTTTGAAGCGTTCAGCTAGCTTTTCTGGATAATGTTTTTTGAAATAATTGAGACCAAAAATGGTCACTTCATCCATTGGGAGTAGTTGATCTTTAATTGCCCCTGTTAGGGCTAGTTTCAAAGCAACGGTTTCGTCTTCAAATTTAGGCCAAAGAATCCCTGGTGTGTCTAGGATTTCCAGGTCTTTATTGGTTTTGAGCCACTGTTGCCCCTTGGTAACACCTGGTTTATTGCCGACAACTGCAATCTTTTTCCCAGCCAAACGGTTCATGAGAGTTGACTTACCGGCATTTGGAATTCCGATAATCATAGTCCGCAAGGTTTCGATCTTGATACCTCGTTCTTTCTGGCGTGCAATCTTATCAGCCATGAGCTTTTTAGCGGCATCCGTCACAACTTTTACAGTCACTTGCTCTTTGGAGTTGATAGCCAGAGTTTGGATTCCCTGTGATTCAAAATACTGACGCCATTCTTTGGTCATTGCAGGATCAGCCAGATCTGCCTTATTCAAAATCAAAAGCTTTGGTTTATCACCCACAATCTTGGTTAACATAGGATTTTGACTAGATAAAGGTAGCCGAGCATCCACCAAAATCGTCACAAAATCAACAAACTTTAAATTCTCCTGAACTTGCCGCCGAGCCTTAGACATGTGACCCGGAAACCATTGAATAGTAGCCATAATATTTTCCCCTTCCGACTAAAAAAAACGTAGTAAAAACGTTTTCTTTCTTACTACCTATTCTATCATAAATGAGGAACTTTTGCACAGGCTTTGACCACAATAAATGATAAATAGTATTGGTCCGAAACATCCTTGATACCAGTAAGGATTTACTTGACTTTTTTTGTTTTCGGGTATATACTTAGTGTATACTAATTCGTGGAGGTAGTGCAATGAATACAGTAAAGACTCGAAAGGTGGGAAACTCTCTCACTGTGACCATTCCTAAAAATTTGGGTATGTCAGAAGGTCAAGAAATGGTTGTCTACAAAGGGATTGACGGAGTCATTGTCTTAGCTCCAAAACTGAAAGATCCTTTTGATGGAATTACTGATTTGAGAATGACAAACGATTTTGAAGGGGTAGGGTCACTTGATAGCGAAATTTGACTATATTCCTGAAAAGCAGGATATCATTTGGCTGGACTTTGATCCATCAGTCGGTCGAGAAATCCAGAAACGGCGACCTGCCTTGGTTGTTTCTAGGAGAGAATATGCCTTGCAAACTGGTTTTGTGGCTGTCTGTCCTATCACTCATGGCCAACGTCGTTTGGCAGAAAAAGGCTTGCTTGTTCCTGTCTCATCGGACAAGGTAGATGGCGCTGTCAATCCATTTCAACTGTATACCTTTGATTTTCGGATGCGTAATGCTCAAAAAATAACAAGAATGGACACGCAGTGTTTTCAGAAAGTCGTCCAACTTTACCAGTACATCTTTGGAGATACATAAATCCTACCTTGTTTATGCACGGTAGGATTTTTTCTATATGAGTAACCTATCTAAGAACGAGTGAAGGCAGTTTGACAAAATCCCTCTAATCCAGCTTTTTTGTGCTAATGATAGATGTTCTGCCTGAAGGCATTCTTTTAGAAAATCGCGGACTTGTTCTGGTGCAATCTCAAACTCAAAGGCTTTCATCTTGTAGAAAAAGTCGATGAGATGCTCAGATAAGTAATCATCTGAAAAGGGTACTTCACCATTTTTTCGATACTCTAGTAAGAGTCGAGAGAATCTAGCTTTTTCATCAGGCAAACCACTAAAATAAGAATTGAGAAGCCAAGTCTGCTTCTGCTTTCGTTCAATAGGATCTTGATTTGCAATACGCTGATCCTTTTCCAGCTCCTTTTGGTTTTGTTTAGCCTTGATAGCCCGTTCGTCTCTATTTTTACCAAAGAGGATTTTCTCCCATTTTCGTTCTTCTTGGGTCAAGGTTTCTGTAAAGCCAAAGTAATCTTGATAGGCTCGTTCTGCAGGTCCCATGGCAAGAATAAGATTGTCAGCGTATTGCTTAGCGATTTTATCTCTCTTCCTGCGTTCTTTCTCTGCCTGAATCCGTAAATGTTGCTCGTAGTCAATTTTCTCCTTGCCTAATTTGACAAGGTAGAGTTGGTCATCAGACTTCCCAAGTAGAAAAGGTTTGATACACCTTTCAAGGACTTCTTCTAGGCGAGCCTTCTTTTTTGGCTCTGCCTTGGTCCAACTTCCACCTTGAAAGACTTCTAGGAAAAGCTGGTAATCTTTCTCAGGTGCAAATTGATTGCCACGATTGGCTTTGAAAACACCTTTTTCCCAGAACCATTTTAGAAGTCGTTCGTCAAAGTCGCTTTTATTAACCTTGATTTTTTCCTTTTTCTTGACTTTTCTAGTCAGATTTTCAAGCTTTCTTAGAAGTTTTTCTTCCTCTTCTAGTTGCTGATCGAGGCCAATACGATGAAAATGACGAACACAATCGCTGCCAATCGGAAAGAGGCGTTGGCCTGTAACAGTATTAAAGAGTTCGTAGGCGTATTTAATGGCATTCCCACAGACACAATTACTACGACCAATGCCATTAAAAATCAAGGAAACTTCATTCCATTCCTTGGTTGCTTGATCCCAAGTATCGGCTTTTGAAGCCCGTAAAACCGCATCGTGCAAGGTTTTTCTAACTGGAAGTGGCATGAGGTCTCCTTTCTAGGTTATACTTTTACAACTTGAACCTCATCTTTACCGAGTAAAATCAGGTATTTCTCAATATTTTCAATCGAATAAGCTCTTGATAATGCCTCTCCGTATAAGGCTAACTGACCACGATAGCGGTCTATGAGTTGACTTGGTTGATCGTAACGGTCTGTCTTATAGTCGAAAAGAATAATTCTGTCCTCGTAAACTAGATAGCCGTCCAAGATCCCACGAACAACAAAGTCTTCCTGACTCTTTTGGTCGCGTTTGAGCATGGAGAAAGGTTGCTCGCGGTAGAGATGGTCGGTATTAGCGAGAATTTCCTGACCAAGTGGTGTATCAAAGAATGCTAAGATTTTGGAAAGATTGATTTTGTCTCTGACTGCTGGGCTGGTTTGAACTTGTTTGAGAGTATCTTTTAGGCTAGCAAGCGTTGGTTGTTGACTCAGGTCGATTCTTTGCATGAGTTCGTGGGTTGCACTACCAATCTCAGCTCCTGTTACCTTTTCTTTAGTTGAAAAATCTGGTAAATTGAAGCTGATTTGCTTCTCTGGTGATTTGGTTTGGTTAGTAATTTCTACCCCTTCCATATCCATAACGGGTTCGTAGAATTTCTTGATTTGACTTGGGGTTTGAACACTTGGTAGTTCAATGGCTGCGCGGTGGAGACTATTATAAACTTCCACCTCTTTCAGCATTTCCAGAGCTTCTTTGATGATTTCTGACTGGCGGTTGTCTGCTTGAGAGCTGTCTTGTAAAGGGCTCTTGTTTTCCAATTCCCCGATAGCTTCTCTGGTCAACTGGGCTTCACCAACAAAGCGATAGCTAAAGTTGAGATTGTCCTTGGCAAAAACTTTACTGATAGCCCAGATCCAATCTTGGAAATTTCTTGCTTGTAGTCTGGTATTACCATCTAATTTTCCATTGTTTGCTGCTGGGTATTCCTTGGCTTCTAGCTTTTCACGAGACCCCTTACCGACAAGATAAAGTTTTCTCTCCGCCCTCGTCATGGCAACATACAGCAGACGCATCTGCTCTGAATAGCTAGCCAGTTGCAATTCTTCTTCATTCTGGGTATAGGTAAGGCTGGGAATGGAGAGTTTGATGGTTTTAGGATAGTGTGCTTCCACTGCTCCTGTTTCCACTTTGGCAATGTATTTGACACCAAGCCCATTTTGACGACTGAGAATAACTTCTGACATCGAGTCTTGCTTGTTGAAGTCCTGATCCATGTTGAGGATAAAGACATAAGGAAACTCCAGTCCTTTGCTCTTGTGAATGGTCATGAGTTCCACGGCATCTTTAAGTGGAGCGACAGCTACGCTTGCGAGGTCATGCTGAGCCTCTAAAACTTGGTCAATCATACGGATAAAACGAGACAAGCCCTTGAAATTGCTCTTTTCAAACTGATCAGCTCGCAGAGCTAGGGCATAGAGATTAGCCTGTCTAGCAGGTCCGTTCGGCAAAGCCCCAACATAGTCATAATAAAAACGGTCGTTGTAAATCTTCCAAATCAAGTCATAGAGAGAGTGGGTTTTGGCATATAAGCGCCAAGAATCCAAGATGTCCATGAATTGGTTTAGTTTTTCAGCTAGTGTTGAGTGAATTAACTCTTTCTGGCTTGTTGCCTGTTTTTGAGCATTGACCAGTTTCTCATAGAGATTCTCTTGGACTTTATCTTCTGCTTTCTGGAGGGATAAACGTGCCAACTCGTCCTCATCAAAACCAAACATAGGAGACTTCATCAGAGCAACCAAGGCATAGTCTTGCAGAGGATTGTGAATGACACGAAGAGTATCTAGCATGACTTGTACTTCTAGGGATTGGAGATAGTTGTTTTGCTCGCCGTCTGTTTTAACAGGAATCCCATACTCAGACAGGGCAAGTATAATCTGGTCATTTCGACTGCGGCTAGAGGTCAAAAGGGCAATTTCCTTAAAGGCAACACCTTTTTCCTGATGAAGCTTCAGGATTTCCTTGATGACCAGGCGCATTTCCCCAGTGAGTTTCGTGTCTGCCTGACTCTCTTCCTTTTCTTGCCCATTATCGTCCTTATCGTAGAGGAGAAATTCTGCCTTGTTGTCTGGATTAGGAGTTAGTTTGGTATTGGCAAAAACAAGCTGGTGCATGCTGTCATAGTTGATTTCACCGACCTCTTGATCCATAAGGCGTACAAAAACATCATTGGTTGCAGACAGCACTTCTGAACTACTACGGAAATTTTCCTTGAGGAGAATCAACTTGCCTTCTTGAGGATTTTGCGCATAGCGTTGGAATTTTTCATTGAAAATCTGGGGATCTGCCTGACGGAAACGGTAGATAGACTGCTTGATATCTCCCACCATAAAGCGATTGTGACCATTCGACAGCAATTCCAGCATTCGTTCTTGAATGTGGTTGGTATCCTGATACTCATCAACCATGACTTCGTGGAATCTCTCCTGATAAGCCTCGCGGACTTGTGGGAAATTCTCTAAAATTTCAATGGTGAAATGACTGATATCAGCGAATTCAAAGGCATTTTCTTGGCGTTTACATTCACGATAAGCCTCCACAAAATCACTCATAAAGGTTTGGAAGGTTTTAGCTAGCTCCCAAGTATCTTCATGATAACGTTCTTGATAGTCGAGAATGGTTATCTGGTCCGCCAGTTGTCCTAGTTTAGCAAACTTGGCCTTTCTCTCATCGTTATAGGCATCAGCCAGTGGCTTCAAATCGGCCTTACGACTGGAGTTAGCTAGAGATCGACCATTTTTCTCCTTAGAGATGGCGATAATACGCGCAAGCACAGCTTGATAAGCCTGGCTATCGGACTCTTGATTTAAGGAGCCAATTTCATCCAGAACCAGCTGCACATTTTCTAAATAGGCAGCTTTTGGAAACTCATTGGCATCGTTATCCAGATGATAACGGAAGAAACTTTCCAAGTCCCAAAGCGCCTGCTTTATTTGCTCAGTTAGTTTGTCTTTTTCAATTACAAAGTCAGCTGTTTCAAATCCTTTGAGGAAAGAGTTACTCAACCATTTTTGTGGACTGCTGGTGGATTGAAGAAAATCATAGATTTTGTAGACTTGCTGGCGCAGACCTCGTTCATCCTTACCTCGTCCAGCAAAGTTCTTGACCAAGCGACTAAAGTTTTCTTTATTTTCACCTTGGTAATGGGCTTCAAAAACCTGATGAAAAACTTCGTTTTTTAAGAGTAACTGTTCACTTTCATTTTGTAGAATACGGAAATTCGGTGCGATATCAATCAGATAGCCATGTTTGCCAAGGAATTTTTGTGTGAAAGAGTCCATGGTTCCGATGGCAGCGTTTGGCAGGTCTGCCAACTGACGTCCCAAGTGTTGTTTGAGATCAACATCGTTACTTTCTTGGATTTGTTGGCTAATTTTTTTCTCCAAACGTTCCTTAAGCTCTGTAGCAGCCTTGACGGTAAAGGTTGAGATAAAGAGTTGGCTGATTTCCACGCCACGCGCCAATTGATCCAGAATACGCTCTGCCATGACAAAGGTCTTCCCTGAACCAGCAGACGCTGAAACAAGAATATTCTGCCCTGCCGTATAAATGGCTTCGATTTGCTCAGCTGTTTTCTTCTGTTCCTTGCTCGAACTCGCTTCTGCTTCTTGCAGTTTTTGAATCTCTTCCTCAGTTAAAAAGGAAATGGGCTTCATCGATTCAACTCCTCTCTCATTTTCTCAAACCAAGCTTGCTTGAGTTTTTCTCCGACCAGACGCTTGCCGTCAGCTACTTCTAACTTTTCTAGGAAACGGGCTTGTCCCAAGTGGTAATTGGATTCAAATCCAGTGATGGCTTGGTGTTGCTGGACATACGGGGCAATACTTCTGCCGTTTTCTGTGTATGGATTAATGGCAAAATGGCCTTCTAAAATCTTCTCAGCTGCCTTCTTGTAAAGATGGGCATTGTAGTCCAATAAGAGCTGGAATTCCTCGTCTGTCAGCTGATTGGCCTTGTTTTTGTTATAAAATTCGCCCAAATGACTGCTTTCTTTTTCTAAAAAGAGTCCTTGGTATTTCATTGATTTGCTGGCTTCTGCTACTGCTCCAGCCAGACTTTTAACAGCTAATAAAGATTGGACAGGCTCAGCCATTTCCAAGTACATGGCACCGAAAAAGTTCTGCTCCCCTTCTCTTTTTAGGGCAGCAAGATAGGTTGGCAGTTGGGAATTGAGCCCATTAAAGAAATGAGGAAACTGGAACTGAGTCAGACTAGACTTGTAGTCCACCACTCCTAGCGCTCCATCAGCTTTCAAACGGTCGATTCGGTCAACCTTGCCTCGCACATGGACACTGCGACCATTATCCAATTGAATAAAGGCCTGATCTTTACCACCAAATGTTGCTTCCTCTTGGATGGTTTCAATGGCTGGATTATGACGAAGAATGTGGCCCGTAGTTCGCGCGACATCAAGTAGAACTTCCTTGGTAAACTGGGCTTCCAAACTTTCCTGATAAATAGCTTCAAATTCGCGTTCTTGGCTGGTTTCCTTGATAGCTTGCTCCAGTCGTTGGTCAAACGGATTTTCAGCAGGCAGTTTCAAGGCACGTTCAAAAATACGGTGCAAGAAATTCCCATGACTGCGAGCATCTGGACGCAGGCGCAATTCTTCCTGCAAACCTAAGACATAACGGAGGAAATAACTGTATTCATTGCGGTAAAACTCCGTTAAACCAGAAGTAGACAGGTAAAACTCCTTGTCAGCTGGATAGAGAGCCTGCAAGGTCTCTTTCTCTAATGGCTTGCTGCTTGGGCTAGTTGGGAGTGCAGGATTTGTAAGACCTTTTTGATCAAGTTTTTTCCCCATCACACGCGCTAGAACCTTGACAAAGGTCACATCTTGCTCATTTTCACTAGAACCTGCCTGCTGATGATAGGCAACAAGGCTAGACAAAAGACTGTGATAAGAACCCATATCATCCTTAGACAGACCTTTGTGATGAATCTTCTTCTCTGTCCGATTAAATCCAAAACTCACCAGTTCTTGAAGATAGGCCGATTCCTTACTCTCATTTTCATTGAGGAGACTTGGAGCGGATAACACCAACTGCTTACGAGCAGCATTGGCTAAGGAAAGCATGGTATAGCGATTTTTCTTGAGGTTTTCACTACTTGCAATCAGTAATTGCGCTCCCTCCTCAGTTGCTTGATTTAGACTTTGTCTTTCTTCGTCTGTCAAAAGACTGGTGTTTTGCGCGATTTTTGGCAAATGATCCTGAGTCAGCCCGATGGCGTAGACAAAGTCAGCTGTCAGAGGGGCAATCAGATCGTAACTTTGCACCAGAACGGTGTCCACTGTCGCTGGAATGGTACGATACTGGGATAAGCTCATTCCAGAATGGAGCAAGGCTAGGAAATCCTCTAGACTAACCTGTGTACCAGCGAAAACGGTCGCAAATTGTTCTAAAACATGGCAGAAGGCTTTCCAAACTTCGTCTTGTCTTTCCTGTTCTAGAGTTTCCATAGTAGCTGTCAATTCTTGCATCTGCTTGCTTAAAGCAGCATTTTTTAGAAAAGTATTCCACTTTTGCAAGAGATTTTCAGTCTTTTGCTTCCGACTGGCAAATAAGGTTTCAAGTGGCGCCAAAACTCGCAGACGAAGGGCATTCAAGCGTTCTAAATCAAATTTTCCATGATGGGAATTTGTGAAGTTCTGCTGAAAAGCTGGCAAGCCATTGATGCCAAGATAGCGGATATATTGCTCAAAAGCATCAATATCCGCTTGGCTAAGGTCGGTATATAAACCTGTTCTAAGAAGATTAATCAAATCTTCCTGACGGAAACGGTAGCGTTTCAAACGCAAAATAGATTCGACATACTGGGTTAAGGGATGATGGGCCATGGATTCACTTCTACCTAGATAGAAAGGAATCTGGTACTGGTCAAAAATGGTTTTCAGTGATAACTGGTAAGAAGCCACATCCCCTAAGAGAATGCGAAAATTCTTGTAACTCAGTTCTGGATGGTCATGTAATTTCTGACGAATAGCGCGAGCCACCAACTCCAACTCTTCCTTTTGTGTCAAACAAGACCAAATTTGCAGATTTTCACGGTCCTTCTCATCGATATCCAAGGTGAGTTCTGAGAAATCATAAGAAGACTCTAGCAAACGAGAGGCCTTGTCAAAACTATCCATTTTCTCATGAGTCTGAGAACGATCCTGAGCAGGCGTTTGGTATTTTGCACCCAAATGATGAAGAAATTCCACACTGGCTTGATAGAGATTCCCTTCAGTGAACGGACTAGTATAGGCTTTCTTGCTTGCATAAGCCCCAATAACAATCTCGACACCTTTTCGATGGAGCAGATCCACCACATGCTCTTCCTCAGCAGAAAAACGGGTAAATCCGTCAATGATTAAGGCAATCTGACTAAAATCACTACTTACCTTGTCATTCTCAATAGCCTCAATCAAATGGGACAACTGACTTCCCTGAGCCAACTGACCTTGATTGAGATAGGCAGTCACTTTCTCAAAAATCAAGAGTAAGTCTGCCCGCTTATCCTCATCCGTCAAACTTTCCAAGTCCAAAAAGCTCATCTGAGCAGTCGTCATCTCATGATAAAGTTCAACCAACTGCTGGATAAATTGAGTATCCTGCTTAATCGCACCATAAACACGCAAGTCCTTGGGATCTAGTTCGGCAAGGCATTTATAAAAAGCCATCCCAAGCCCGATGTCATCTAGACTCGTCTTAGTTGGCAAATCATTCAAGATCAGGTAACGAGCCATCTGAGCAAAACGCGTGACGGTAATCGCAAAAGAAGCCTGCTGGGACAAGCATTCCAGCACGGCGCGTTCCTTTTCAAAAGAAAGAGAGTTGGGGGCGATGTAGAAAACCCGCTT
Organism: Streptococcus sp. HMSC072D07; assembly: GCF_001814835.1. Lineage (GTDB taxonomy): Bacteria > Bacillota > Bacilli > Lactobacillales > Streptococcaceae > Streptococcus. Next base: position 82,700 of record NZ_KV818052.1, on the reverse strand, counting down.
GCCTGCAGCAACTAGCTCTTCTGCCTCTCTCGTTAAAATTTCAGTCAAAGAAGTCCGAATATCAGTATAAAGTAATTTCATCTCAGCCTCGTTTGCTTTATCAAAGTTTCTTACTCTATTATAGCAAAGTTCGTTTCACAGTCCAAATACAAAATTCTAGTTGACAATCATTTAATTAGCAAATCAATCATGCTTCATCATCCACTTTCATATGCTGAAAGATATAGAGAAAAAAGTCTTTGGAAACTTCAAAATGTCCATAACGAAGTCGAGAAGTATAGTCTCTCCATTCAGGATGCTGTCTGGCTATTTCTATGGAACAATCTTTGACTGGCTGATAATACTCAACATTTCGTCTAAAGGGAAAGAATCCTTCGAATTGCTCTACTTGATAGGCTTTGTCATCTGTAATTTTACCTACGGCCACAAAAGCCTGTAACTTATCTTGACCGTTCATATCGTATTTCGGACTATAGTATAAAAGATAGTCACCTTTTTTCATACGATTTAAGGGGCCACCCTTTCCATGACAGACCTGGCAAAAATTCCCTTCAACTCCTCTTAAAACATGGTTCTTTGAAACAACTCCGACCCAATATCTAGGCATTTTTATCCTCCAACTCTACTAACAAACGATTAAAAACTTCTCTATCGTTAGATAGTTTTTCAAAAAATTCTTCATCAACACCTTCTACTAAAGGTAAAGCTTGATTGACCTTCTCTGCGCCAGACTTCGTCACTGAGACCAGTTTTGCCCGACTATCCTTTGGATGTTGATCGCGTTTAATGTAGTCCTTGTTCTCCAGTAGCCTAACAATCTGGGAAACCGTCATGACATCCATACCAGAGAACCGAGCAATATCAACTTGCGTTACATATTCCTCTCTATTAGACAGAAACAAAAGCGAAGTCAAAACGATAAATTGAGGCAAAGTAAGACCAACTGATTTCAAGACTCTTTTTAAGTTACTTTCCCACTTGTTGTAAACTTTAATGAAAAGAAGACCTGTAGACTCTGTTTCATCATTTTTGTAAATTGAATTAAATTGATACTTTGACATTATTTCTCCTTAAATATTAAGTATACATATTATATAAGATTTTATTTTCTTTTTCAAGAAAAGGAAAGTCGAATGTTACTATTCTGTCGGACATTTCATAGTCTATATGCTATAATAAAAGCAAAACACCTAGAAAAGGAAGTCTTATGATTAAACTACTAGCCTTGGATATGGACGGAACCCTCCTCAATGAAGCCAAGGAAATCCCGCAAGCCCACATCACTGCCATTCACCAAGCTATTGAAAAAGGTGTCAAACTGGTTCTCTGTACAGGTCGTCCGCTTTTTGGTGTTCTTCCTTACTACAAAAAACTGGGACTGGACCTCCAGAACGAGTACGTCATCGTCAATAACGGTTGTTCAACTCACCAGACCAGTGACTGGGGGCTAGTTGACTGGCAGGAACTTAGTCCAGCTGACATCGAATACCTCTATGACCTAGCTGAAAAAAGCGACGTCCAGTTAACTCTTTTTGATGAGGAACATTATTTTGTCCTCGGTGGCAAGCCCAATCAAATCGTTCAAAATGATGCCAAGCTAGTCTTTTCAGACCTGACTGAAATCTCCCTTGAGGAGGCGACCAGTGGCAAATATCGAATGTTCCAAGGTATGTTTTTAGGAACCAAAGAGCAAACAGACGATTTTGAGCAACGGTTTGCTGAGGAACTCTGCCAACGATTTAGCGGAGTTCGTTCACAGCCTGTCATTTATGAAGCCATGCCACTTGGAACGACAAAGGCTACTGCTCTTTCTCGACTAGCAGCGATTTTGAAGATCGAGCCCTCAGAAATTATGGCCATGGGCGATGCCAATAACGATATCGAAATGCTTCAGTTTGCAGGACTTGGCATTGCAATGGGAAATGCCAGCGACCATGTCAAATCCCTTGCTAATGACGTTACAGCCAGCAACGAAGAAGACGGCGTTGCGCGTGCCATTGAGAAGTATATTTTATAGTAAAAAAAGCCCAGTTCATATCAACTGGGTTTTGTTTCTTTTAAGAATTACAAAACTTTAGAAACTCTTTAGAATTACTTGATGTTTCTTTGATTTCTATACCTTATACTAAAGTTAGAAAAATAAATCAAAAGGAGAAAATCATGAAAACAGTACTCGAAATTCATGGACTGACCAAACAATTTGCTAACCAAGCTATTCTTCAAGATCTTAGTCTAACCATAAAAGAGGGAGATATTTATGGTCTAATTGGAAAAAACGGAGCAGGTAAAACTACTCTTATCAAAATAATTACTCAATTATTGTTTGCGGACAAAGGTACAGTTTCCCTCTTCTCTAGCCAAGAACAAAATGAGTGGACCAAGGCCTTATCTCGAGTAGGTTCAGTTATCGAATCACCTGTAGCTCACAATCACTTGACAGCTTATCAAAACCTTAAATATTATTGTATGATACGTCATATTCCAAATGCTGATAAGGTGATTCAGGAGACCTTGGACTATGTTGGCTTGTCAGATACAGGTAAAAAAGTCTTTCGTGATTTCTCACTAGGAATGAAACAAAGACTTGGTATCGCCATTGCCCTCCTAACAAAACCCGACTTCCTGATTCTTGATGAACCTATTAATGGTCTCGATCCGATTGGAATCAAAGAATTTCGTCTCATGATCCAGCGACTCAATCAAGAAAAAGGCATAACTATACTCATCTCTAGTCATATCTTGTCAGAACTCTATCTCTTAGCTAATCGCTTTGGTATTCTGGATCAAGGTAAGATTATCCGTGAAATCAGTAAAGCTGAATTTGAAACACTGAGTGAGGATTATATTGTGCTTAAAACAAGTGATAAAGAAAGAGCTTGTCAGGTATTGAAAGAACAAATCCAGCTCCAGTTTAAGGTTGTAAACCCTGAAAATGAAATCCATATCTTTGGTAATGAACAAGATGTTAAACAGATTCTCAAGCAACTAACTTTGTCCGATGTTGCTATTGATGAGATTTACTTTGCCCGTCAAAACCTAGAAGAATACTTCACCCAATTGGTAGAATAGGAGAAAAATCATGATACATACCATTCAAGCAGATTTTTACCGTCTTTTCCGCTCCAAAGGATTCTGGATTACAGAATTCATTCTCTTTGTACTTATGTTACTGGGTGCTACTATTGGCGCTACAGGGCATCTAATGTCAGTTCAAGCAGCACCACCTGAGCTTCCTACCCATGGTTGGAATGGGATAGAAGCTCTAATCAACGCGTCAAATAACGGCTCAAACCTCGTTTTCCTCTGTATTATTCTAGTGTGTTTAGTTCTTGGGGTCGATCTAATCGGCAAGCTTTATAAAAATAGTTTGACAGTTGGTGTTTCTCGTACAGAATTTTTCCTTGCTAAATTCTTTGTACTAGCAAGTATCGCTCTCTTACAACTCATCACAAGTCTTGTGATTGCCTTTATTCCCGCGACTCTACTAAATGGACTTGGTACAATACCTGATGGTTTTGTTACTAATCTCCTCTTGACGATTTCCCTTCAATTTCTATGCCTTCTCGCTTGGCTTTCGATTGTCTCCTTTATTCTCTACCTAACTCATTCTTATCTTGCCGTATTTATTGGTTATCTGATTAGCTCTATCGTCCTTTCTATTCCAATTCTTGTTTTCCCAGACATTGAAATTCTTAGATATTTAATTCTAGATTTTGCCTATGCTATGACCACTAATAGTCAAGCTATTCTCTATACCATCACGGTTTGCGTAACAGTCATACTTTTCTTCTCTTTCAGTGGACTGATTATTTTCAAGAAGAAAAGCTTATAAAAAGGACCTCCTCTAGGATATAGAGGAGGTTTCTTCTGTTAAAGATAAATAAAGACTGAAAACCATTCTCCATCAGTGGCTAGCTTCATATCCGCTCCAAGAAGATGAACTAATTCCTCAGTAATATAGAGACCTAAACCAGAGGATTCTTCGGTATCTGACATATTTTCAGAATAAAAACGATTGCTGAGATTGTCTATATTCTTGATAGGTTTTTTGACTAGATTATCAATTTCCAAAACAAGTCTATTTTCTTCCTTTTTCAAGGAAAGTCGAGCCTTCTCCTTGCCGTGCTTGAGAACATTTCCAAGGAGGTTTTGTATAATTCGATCAAGCAAGTCCTCATCAGTCGTCGTTTTCAATCCTGGTTCAACGTTAAAATCAAGAACAATATGTGAAGATTGAAAAACGTCGTAATAAGCTAAAGTCTTTTTCGTTATAAAAGTTGATAAATCAGGTTCTTCCAGTTTCGGTTTGACTGCGCCTTCCATCAAATGACGGTATTCGAGGAGAGCCTCCAACCGTTTGGAAACCAAATCCTGATGATGGGCTATTTTATTTAAGGTTTCTGAACTATTATCGGGGTGTTTTATTAGTTGCTGAGTGTATCCTGAAGCGATTGTTAAAGGTGTCCGAATATCATGAGCAATGTTACTGATTGCCATATCTAGGGTGCGTTTTTCACGCTTCATGATTAGCTGGTTTTGCTCCACTTCTTGAAATAGATTCTCAATTTGGTTATGTAGACGCAAAATGGTCTTTGAAAAGAAATTTACACCGATCCTCTTCATGCTACCAGAGCGAATCTTTTCTTCGATTTGTCTGCTTAAATCTCTAATTGCTATATGATAGCGAATCAAAGAAATCGCCAAAATGATGTTAATGAGGAGCAATATAGATATCAAAATGTAAATCATTACTTATCTCCTTTTAATCGAACACCAACTCCCCAAACGGTTTCGATGTACTCGTGATTTGGATCCAGTTGATGCAGTTTTTTACGGAGATTGCTTAGATGGGTGTTGAGCGTATTGTCTCCAGGCAGGTAACTTTCTTCCCAAATCAATTCATAGAGTTCTTCCTTGGTGAAGATCTTTTTAGGGTACTGGAGCAACATTTGGAGAATCTGACACTCTTTCTTTGCAAGGCGAATGGTTTCAGTTGCGTTACTTATTTCAAAACTATCCGCATCGAACTGGATATTTTTAAAGTTTTGTACGAAGTTATCAATTTCTCTTCGATCTCCTGACTGATGTTCACCACTTTGGCGTAATTGCACGGTGACTCTGGCAAAGACTTCGTCCAAATCAAAAGGTTTTACTACATAATCATTGGCACCGTCTAGTAGATATTGGCTGATGAGCTTTTTATCACCTAAAGCAGTAAGCATGATGACCGGAGTCTGACTAGTTTGTCGAATAGCTTGCAAGACTTGGTCGCCATTTTTCCCAGGGAGCATGATATCTAGCAAGACGAGATCAATGCCACCTTTGTCAAATTGCATGATACCTTCTGTCCCAGAAAATGCTTGAATCACCTCGTGTTCCTCTGCAAGAAGGGTTCTTAAGATTTCCTGGATTTCATTATTATCTTCAATTACAAGTATGCTCGCCATAAACCTCGTCCTTTCTAAAACTATTATAACATGTTTTGTTGGGAATTCCAGATACAGAAAAGCTCCTCTCACATTTTAAGCAAGAAGGAGCTAATGAGTATTGAATCTACTTAACTAAATAAGCAATCAAGGCTATAATCCATAGATGCGCTGGGTAGAAAATATAAAAGAAATATTTACTCCAACTAGTTTCTTTTCCTCGCTGTCCATTATACAAAGCCATAAAAGGAAAGACGGTGATAAAGAGCCAGTCAGAATTGTAAAGCATCATTTCCAGTGTTTGGTGCCAAGTGTCGTAAATTTGGATGGAAGTCACTAACAAGAAGGCCCACAGAAAGGCATAGAGGAGATTTCGCAAGCCCTTGCGATTTCGACAAGAGTAACTAATCAAGAGAAATGGTAGCATGGTGATGCCCCCCTCAGTAAAAAGACACCCGAAAATCAAGAGCCCAGCAAGCCCAATACGACGCCACAACTTCTCCTTTTTATCCAACTCTTTTCTGGGAAAACCAATCCAAAGCATGGTAACACCGATGGCCAAAGTCAAGAAAATATTATTAGTAACCATTACACCCTTAGAGGCAAACAGAGTATTGAGAAGGCTATTTCCAGCAAACATGATCAGCGCCCAAGACCAGAGACGGATGAGGTAGTTTTTCAAGTTTCGAGTATAGATAAAACCTTCCATAGCCATATACGCAAACCAAACTCCCACACAACGGGTCAAGGCGTGAAAGATACCTTCCCACAAAGGAGAAACGATCCCGGTGATATGAGGGATATGGTCCAGAACCATTACTGCCGCCATCAGATACTTCAACTGTGTCGCATTCCATTTTTTCATAATAAACCTCTTTCTTTTTTATCTACATAGAGTATAGCATACATTTCCGCGTATAATCGTACACCTATCTTACATTTAAAAAGCCTATCTTACATTTTTGTAAGACAGGCATGAATATTAAATGTTTATTATGAAATTTACCTTCTAGTCCGTAATTCGTTGGTACATTTCGGGTCTTCTATCACGAAACAGTCCCCAATTTAGGCGCTCGCTTGCTCCCTTATCAAGGTCATAAGTTGCTAACAGAACAGCTTCTCCTTGTCTTTCAGCTCTCTCTAGAATAGCTCCTGTTTCATCCGTCATAAAGGAGGAACCGTAGAAGTCAAGACTAGAACTCTGTCCGCCATTTTCCTCACTAGGAGTGACTTCTTCCAAACCGTAACGATTGGCTGCAATGACTGGGACAATATTTGCTGCTGCGTGCCCTTGCATGGTACGTTGCCAGTGACCACAACTATCTGTATCTAAGATAGGCTCTGAACCGATAGCGGTTGGGTAAAAGAGCAATTCTGCCCCATTCAACGCAAGACAGCGCGCCGTTTCAGGAAACCATTGATCCCAACAGATGCCAATCCCAATCTTAGCATAGCGAGTATCCCAGACCTTGAAACCAGTGTTACCAGGCGTAAAGTAAAATTTTTCTTGATAATAATGATCATCTGGTATGTGGGTCTTCCGATAAACGCCCAGCACTTCTCCATCAGCATCAATGACGGCGATTGAGTTATACAAGACATTGCCATCTTTCTCGTAGAAACTGATGGGTAAAACGACCTTTAGCTCCTTGGCAATGGTTTTAAAATGCTGAATGGCTGTATTTTCTGTCACCGACTGAGCATGCTGGTAGTAGTCATACTGGCGTTCCTGACAGAAATAGGGACGTTCAAACAACTCGGGCAAGAGAATAATTTGTGCGCCTTGTTCTGCAGCTTGACGTACTAGACGTTCCGCTGTTTGGATATTTGTCGCCACATCCTTGGCGCATTGCATCTGGATCGCTGCAACTTTTACATTTCTCATCTTTTTCTCCTATTCTGGGATTTGTTGGGTGATACAGTGAATATTGCCACCACCTAAGAGAATATCTCTGGCTGGAATTCCTACGACCTTACGGTCTGGGAAACACTTGCTGAGGATATCTAGGGCCACTTGGTCGTTTACATCCTCAAACTGGGGCACTAAGACAGACTTGTTTGCAATATAGAAATTGACATAGGAAGCTGCAAGACGTTCACCTGCATAACGCTCTTCTTCCCCTTCTTCATAGATGTAGCCTGACAAATCTTCTTCAGTAACGACTTGTAGATTAGCTGGAATAGGAAGCTTATGAATAGTGAAAGTGCGACCTTTTGCATCCGTTTCCTTTTCTAAAAGGGCAAGGTCAGCTGCAGACATGGCATACTGGGGATCGTTTTGATCATCTGTCCAAGCCAAGACAAGTTCAGCAGGACCAACGAAAGCTGCAACATTGTCAACGTGTTCATTGGTTTCGTCCTGATAAATACCATAAGGAAGCCAAATAACTTTTTCAGCACCGAGGCTTTCTAATAAAGTGTTTTCAATTTCCTCTTTAGTCAGGTGAGGATTACGCCCAGGACTAAGCAAGCAACTTTCAGTCACAAGAATCGTTCCTTGACCATCGCTATGGATTGCGCCACCTTCCAGTACAAAAGGTTTGGCATCGTAAACAGGCATTTCCAAGGCCTCAGCAAAATGACTGGCTACTTGGTCATCATCTTCATAATCTTGATAAAGACCATCAACAGCACCACCCCAGGCATTGAAAGACCAATCGACTGCCAACTTGTCTCTTTTATCATTGACGAGAATAGTCGGACCAGTATCACGGGCCCAGGCATCATTGGTAGGAATATCTAGATAAACGACCTTGTCTCCGAGATAGGATTGGGCTTCAGATAGATGGTCCCGTTCCACCAAAAGATAAACAGTTTCCCCTTCTGCTATGGTCTTGATAATTTGGCTAAATGCTTTTTTTGCAGCCTTTCCTTGAAAAGGCCATGAACCTGGTCGAGTCGGCCATATCATGAGGGTGCCATGATGGGGTTCGTACTCTGCTGGCATACGATAGCCTGCTTTTTTCGGAGTTTCTATCATGATAATCTCCCTTTAAAATCTTGATAGCCAAAGGCTTTGACTAAGCTGCAGTCACCCTGCTCGTCCATAAGATAGAGACTTGGCAATCCAATACCGTTAAAGGTATTATTTTTGACAAAGGAGTAGATTGCCATGTCTTCAAAGTAAAGTCTATCACCGATTTGGACTGGATTTTCAAAACTATAATCACCAATCACATCACCCGTCAGACAGGTATTAGAAGAAAGTCTATAGGTATGGGCTTTTTCACGCGCATCAAATCCGTTTCTCAAAGGTGGACGATAGGGCATTTCAAGTACATCTGGCATATGGCAGGTCGCAGAGGCGTCTAAAACCAAGATTTCCATACCGTTTTCGACAATGTCCAATACTTCAGTTGCTAGATAACCCGCATTGAGCGCAATAGCTTCACCCGGCTCGATATAGACTTCAAGATTGTAAGTATCTCGGATACGTTTGATTTCAGAAATCAGCAAATTCACATCGTAGTCTTCTCTTGTGATGTGGTGTCCTCCACCCATATTGAGCCATTTGACTTCATGTAAATAAGGTCCAAACTGTTCTTCTACAGCTTTCAAAGTTATCTCTAAATCATCTGCCCCCTGTTCACAAAGGGTATGAAAATGAAGCCCATCCACCAAGTCCAGCAAATCACTCGGTATCTTGTCTAAGCTAACTCCAAAACGGGAGCCAGGTGCACAAGGATCGTAGAGCGCGTGATCTCCTTGAGTTGAACACTGAGGGTTGAGGCGCAAACCGACACTGATACCAGCCTCTCGGCAACGAGGACCGTGTTTACGCAACTGTCTCTCGGAGTTAAAAACGATATGGTCAGATATTTGTAGTAGCTCTTCCATATCTGATTCCTTGAAAGCAGGCGCAAAGACATGGACTTCCCCCGGAAACTCTTCTCTAGCTAACTTAGCTTCATAGAGTCCACTAGCCGTTGTACCAGATAGATACTGGCTAATCATGGGGTAGGTTTTGTAGAGAGAATAAGCCTTCTGGGCCAGTAAAACCTTGCAGCCCGCTTCTTCCTGAACTTGCTGTAAAATATGGCAATTGGCTTCTAACTTGGCCAAGTCAATGACATAGGCTGGTGTGGGTACTTGTTCTAGCTTCATTAGTCCACCATTTGTGGATTTTCAACCACAACCCAAGGTAAGCCGTACTCATTCAAAGCTTCCATGAATGGATCTGGATCCAGTTCTTCAAGATTATACACTCCAGGTTGTCTCCAAGTCCCATCCATCACTAATTTTGTCCCAATCATAGCTGGAACACCAGTCGTGTAAGAGATTGCCTGTGAACCAACTTCTGCGTAGCATTCCTGATGGTCGCAAACATTGTAGATATAGATAGTCTTTTCAACGCCATCTTTGACACCTGTAAAGATACATCCAATATTGGTTTTACCAACTGTACGTGGGCCAAGGCTGGCAGGATCTGGAAGCAAGGCTTTTAAGAATTGAATCGGCACAATGTCTTGTCCATTAAAGTTAATAGCATCCGTACGAAGGAGACCAACGTTTTCCAAGCATTTCATATGCGTTAGATAGGATTGGCCGAAAGTCATAAAGAAACGAATCCGTTTGACACCAGGAATGTTTTTCGCCAATGATTCAATTTCTTCATGGTGAAGGAGATACATGTCTTTTTGTCCAACTTGAGGGAAATCATACTCACGCTTGATAGACATAGCTTCGACTTCAACCCATTTTCCATCTTCCCAGTAAGAACCTGGCGCAGAAACCTCGCGGAGATTGATTTCTGGGTTAAAGTTTGTCGCAAATGGATAACCGTGGTCACCTCCATTACAGTCTAAAATGTCGATATAGTGAATTTCGTCAAAATAGTGTTTGAGAGCATAGGCTGAAAAGACACTAGTCACACCTGGGTCAAAACCAGATCCAAGCAGAGCGGTTAAGCCTGCTTCTTTGAATTTCTCCTGATAAGCCCATTGCCATGAGTAGTCAAAGTAAGCTGTAAAACCAAGTTCCTTGCAACGTTTTTCATAAATGGCGCGCCATTCTGGGTCTTCTGTATCTTCAGCCTCATAGTTGGCAGTATCGATATAGTGGACACCTGTCGCCAAACAAGCATCCATGATGGTTAAATCTTGATATGGGAGTGCTACATTCAAAACGGCTTCTGGCTTGTAGCTTTCAATCAAGGCAATCACTTCTTCAACCTTGTCAGCATCAAGAGCAGCAGTTTCAATTTTTGTACTTGTTTTGCCTTCCAGTTTAGCCTTCAAGTCATCACATTTTGACTTGGTACGGCTAGCAATCATAATTTCTGTAAAGGTTTCGCTATCTTGGCAAATCTTTGAAATAGCAACTTGGGCAACGCCCCCACATCCGATAACTAGTAAACGACTCATTTTTTTCCTTCCTCTTCTTCTAAAATGTCCTCAACATACTTGGGCAACATAAAGGCTCCCACGTGTAAGTTTGCAGTATAGTATTCCGTGAAAAGCTGGCGTTTTTTCCAACCTTCCTTGTCAAAATCTTTGATAGGGTGGTATTTTTTCGATGCAAATCCAAACAACCAATAGCCAGCTGGACTGGTTGGGATATGCGCCTGATAGACCCGGCTGATTGGAAAGGCTTGATTGACCTTGCGGTGCATGCTTCGGCAAGCTGACTCATCCTCGTCAAAGAAAGGACTCCCATGCTGATAAATCATGATACCGTCTTCTTTGAGAGCTCTGTAACTGTTTCCGTAAAATTCCTTGGTAAAGAGCCCTTCCGTATGTCCAAATGGATCTGTCGCATCGTTGATGATAATATCGTAATCATCCTCACAGTTTCTCAAAAATCGCAGTCCATTTTGATAATAAATCGTAACACGAGGGTCATCTAGCCCTGCAGCAAAGTCTGGGAAATACTCACGACAGACCTCAACCAACATCTCATCTGGTTCCACAATATCGATTTGTTCCAATTCTGGATACAGTGTCAAAACTTGTGCAACACCACCGTCGCCACCTCCAATAACCAAGACTTTCTTGGGATTTGGGTGGACAGCCATGGGAACGTGTACCGTCATTTCGTTGTAAACAAAATCATCCGCATCTGAAAACAAGACGTGCCCATTTAAAATCAGTATTTTCCCAAAAGCTGGAGTATCCAAGACTTCGATATCCTGCCATTCACTTTTTCCAGCATAGAGTTGCTTGGCAGTTCTCAAGGATAATTTCACATCTGGAGTATGAACTTCAGAAAACCACAAATCCATCTAGTTCTCCTTTCTATCAATAACGTTGATGTGATTGACTTCTGGATCTTCCGTCCCTTGGAGGGAGCAACCACGTTCTTTGGCAAATAGGATATAATCCACAATTTCTCGTGTAATACGTTCACCCGGTGCTAGGATTGGAATCCCTGGAGGATAACACATGACAAATTCTCCACAGACCTGTCCAACAGATTCGTCTAAAGTCAAACTTTTTCTCTCTGAATAGAAGGCTTCTTGCGGAGACAGCACTAACTCGGGCTGGATATACTCTCCAGCAATCAAATCTTTTCCATCTCTTGAGTAGAGTCTCTTGATATCAGCCAAAGCACCGACCAAACGCTCGATGTCTTGGATGCGGTCACCAATGGAAATGTAGGCCAATATATTGCCAATATCCCCGAATTCAATCTGAATATCGTATTCATCTCGCAAGAGATCATAAACCTCTATCCCTGTTAGCCCAATTCCCTGAGTGTAAACTGACAGCTTGGTCACGTCAAAATCACAGACCGACACACCGTCTATGAGCTCTTTTGAGTAGGCATAGTAACCACCGATAGCATTGATTTCACGACGAGCGTATTCGGATAGCTCAATGACTTTCTCAAAAGACTCTTTACCACGAAGAGCTAAGTTCCGTCGAGAAATATCCAAACTAGCCATCAACAAGTAAGAGGCAGATGTAGACTGGGTCAGGTTGATGATCTGACGAACGTACTCAGGGTTCATCTGCTCCCCGATAAGTAAAATGGAGCTCTGAGTCAAACTCCCACCAGACTTATGCATAGAGACCGCCGCCATATCAGCACCCGCATCCATAGCAGACAATGGCAATTTGTCTGTAAAATGCAAATGCGCTCCATGGGCTTCATCCACTAAAACCAACATTCCCGCTTCATGAGCCATTTCCGTTAAACCCTTGAGGTCTGAACAAATCCCATAGTAAGTAGGATTGTTGATTAGGATAGCTTTAGCATCTGGATGTTCCTTAATGGCCTGGGCCACACGATCATTTTCAAGACCTAAAGCGATGCCGATTTTAGGATCCACACTCATCTCGATATAGATGGGAATGGCACCGCATAGAACCAGAGCATTGATAGCAGATTTGTGGACATTTCGTGGCAGAATAATCTTATCTCCTGCCTTACAAGTTGAAAGAATCATAGTTTGAACTGATGAGGTTGTTCCCCCAATCATGAGAAAGGCATGGGCTGCACCAAAAGCATCCGCAGCTAACTCCTCCGCATCTCGAATAATCGAAATAGGATGACCAAGATTATCCAAGGGTTTCATCGAATTGACATCGATACCAACGCATTTTTCTCCTAACAGTTCGACAAGTTCCGGATTTCCTCGTCCACGCTTGTGACCTGGCACATCAAAGGGAACAATCCTTTTCTTGCGTAGCTTGACCAAGGCCTCGTAAATTGGGGCTTGGTTTTGATCTAACTTCTTCAAGACTTACTCCTTTACCGTATTTTTAGCACCTCAAGAAGATAAAGGCGACTAAAGGTTGACTTATGAAAAAAGAGCAGGTTTTCACCTGCTCTGCAATCTTCTGACGTGTGTATTTTGGTTTCTGTTGAGTATGTCTGTTCCCGATGTTTCCTAACTCTCTAGTAGCAAATATTACGTACTTTATTGATCGTTTCACAAGATGACGTGTGCTTTCACCACACTAAAAATTTATGAATTAGGACAAGCGTCCTAACATCAACTTATAAAAGTAGGCTTTTAACCCTATCAATAATGTGGCTTTTCAACCACGCTTCGGCATTCAACCCTGCCTGTCCGTAGGCATTTTTTACTCGGGTTTATATTTGCTAGAAAACATCTTCTCATTTTCTAAGCCTTATAACTATATCATGTTTATAAAAGCTTGTAAAGCATTTTGTGAAACTTTTTTAAATAATTTTGTTTTTTGTTCGTCAAATTCTGTTGAACTATAAAAAGAAATCGTTTTAAATCGTTATCTGCATAAGAAAAAAGAAACTACAGACATTAACTTCTTCAATAATTCTTCAAGTATAACTTGATATTGAAAATCAGTTCTTTTCATCAGATTTTATACACATTTCTAGCTAGGAAGTGCGAATCAACTGCTCCAATTCTACTTCTGAAAGCTGGCCTTGATTGTAAAGTTTTCTAAGTAAGTCCTCATCTACGGTAATTGAATAGTAATCCGTCACAAACTCATGAAATTTCTCAAAACTGTCAAAGAAATAGGATAACAACCATTCGCCACCGTCCTGCTCTTGGTAGGTATTTTGATGCTCTTGACCGTCATACCAGATAAAGAAAGTTGTTTCATCTTTTTGCTCTTCTGAGTATAGGTTTTGATACTTTTCATCTAGTCCTCTATAAAATCCGTCTATGATGTCTTGATCCCACTCGTCAGCAGCAAATTGACTCAAACTGCTTTCATGATCAAAGCCCTTTATAAGGATCATTTTATCAGTGAAAATCACATCTAGAGAATCACCAGAACCGTTGTCGATAAGGTAACGGATTCCGTAGCTTCCCTCAGTCTTAAAGATCAATCGAAGCCAGGTCTCATTTGGATCTGTTCGATACTCATCAATGACAAGTAAGGCATCTAAACGTGTCTTTGCATTTTCCCATTCAATTTTTCCCATCTCTTTAATCCTCCATCTTAAAGTTTAAAATCTATTATGCTTACAAATTCTATAACCAATTTCTATCTATTCCGTCCGACTATACTGTGGAATATTTTCTTCACCAGACAAATCATCAGGTGTACGATTTTCTACATGTACATTCATCACGCACCTGACTAACAGTTGGTAAAAGTAGTTAACAAATAGTCACTAGGACATTTCCTTTGAGAGTTAAGATTTTCTTATAAAAGTCCTTCATTTTTACAAAACAGGTTCGAATATCATCCTTGATTTCTTCCTCTTCATCAAGATAATCCCAAATATCGGGATACAAATCTGCCTTCTTGCATGCTTCCATGCTAAAGTTAGCTAAAGCCCTATCCATGTCAAAATTCTCTAATGCTTGAACAATCTCAGCTATCTTTGAGTGTTCAGTATAGGCTATATACTCCGATACATTTTCTAAAGAAGTTACTCCCAAGACAGCTTCTCTCAAGGGATCGTCATCCATAAATTCTGAACTACTAAAACCTGTCATAACAAAGAGTAAGGCATCCCACATTTTGTCAATATCTATCAACGTATCATTTCCCTCAGGATAATCCTCTACCAAGTCAAGCAAATCCTCTTCTTGACAAGAATACCGCTTTATTTGGCTTAATTCATTATCAGATAGATATTGATAATTAGCAATCATTCCCATAATGTTTCCTCCTATAAGTTCCTTAGAATAGCACTAATGTTACTAGTTCCCTTTCTTGAAAAAGGCAAGAAATCTACTGTTTTTGGATACTCCTCCTTATTTCTCATTCTCATCTTCCGTCACTTCCCAGACTTCTGACTGATAACCCTCACCATCTATATCATAGCGCTGCATATAGCCAATAAATCTTTCCTTTTTATTTGCCTTACCAGGCTTGAGAATGTTTACAGCCCAGAATCCGATAAGAATGACAACTAAAAGTGCTACTACTGTCTCCATACTACTTCTCCCTTGCCTAGCTTAATAACCTTCAACCCACTTTTCATTATCCATAATGAAAGGCTTAGCGAGTCCGTCACCAGTGTAATCAGCATACTTTGTAGCTAAATACTTGTAACAATCTTCCTTGCTCGCAAACTTAATAGCTTGATAAGGCTCTTCAAAAGTCAGTTTCTCTACAAATAAGAAACCATCTTCAGCCGGCACTAAAATACCAACATGCCCGACAAAAAGAAACTCTCCATCCAAATTATCATGCAAGACTACAGACAGCATTCGAGCTTTGTCATTAAATTGAAACTGGGAAAAGAATTTCTCCATCTTCTGCGCGTGAACTTTTACATCCGTCGTTGGTTCCGTCGCTACCCTAGAAAATAGAATGTCAAACTCTTCCTTATCTTTCGCATCAAATACCTTTCCCTTATCGATAGCATCGTTATCCACAAAAAGAAGCTGATCATTCTTTTCAAGTTTTGGAATTGTGACCGAATTTTTCAAGAGCGCATAGCTATTGATGCGGCAGTTGGTCCCGACAAAGTCACCCTTTTTTTGGTTCCAGAGGTTGCTGATTTTCTCTACGTCGTATTCTGTCTTCGTAAAGGAGGTAAAATCACCATTTAAGCCAGTAGAACCGACAGTCGCATTATAGTCTGTAACAAGATTGAAAAATGCATCAACACTATTTGGGTCCAAGTGAGCTGATAAGAAAGATTTGACCTCTTCGGTACTGACTTGACCGTTTAGATTGGAATATGAAGCCGTCCAAGGAACTTTATCTGAGCTGGTCTGTGTCTGATTTGTAGCTTCAGTGCTCGTATTATTTTGGTGACAAGCAGCCAAGCCAAGAAATAAGGGCAAACACAGTCCCAAGGCTACTACTTTTCTCGATCGTTTCATGCTATTCTCCTTCTAGAGTACCATTCTCTATTACTTTTTAAACACTCTTCACTAATCCCTCATCCAGTAATCCGTGACTTAGCTATATTATACTACATAAGTCAAAAAAAGACTGCACGAATCACCCATTCATTACAGCCTTTTTAATCCTATTTTTTATTGAATGACGAAACCTTTAGGCAAAATCGCCAGTTGCTGGTCTAGTTTTTCGCAATGACTGGCTAGCGCTACAGTGTCACTATTGACAAGATAATTTTCAGATGATTGGTTAAAAATAGCTTGGAGTTTTTGTCCATCATAATTCCATTCGAGAGATAGCACGTCCGGCTTGATTTCTTTCAGTCTATAGGTCCCGTTCTGGATTATATCTGAGACACTCTTACGAAGCTGAATCAACTTCTTCATAAAATTCAACATCTCATTGCTGTCGGAAACACGGTCCCAAGGCATGACACGACGACAATCTGGGTCTGGCCCTCCACCTAACTCCAACTCAGTTCCATAGTAGAAACACGGTGTCCCCCTTTGTAGAAAGAGGCAAGCAAGGGCAGACTTAACGAGTTGAACATCTTCCTTGGCAGTAGTCAAAATGCGCTCCGTATCATGCGAATCCAGAAGATTGAACATCACTTCCGAAATCTGTTGTCTATAGTACATAGATTGGCTATTGATTTCATCAATAAGTTGAGGTGTCTTCTTAACCTCACGCAAGAAATAATCCTTGATACTATCAGAGAGAGGATAGTTCATGACTGCGTGGAATTCATCGCCATTTAGCCAGGGCTGGGAAGTGTGCCAAACCTCTCCAAGAATATAAAGGTCAGGCTTTTTAGCCAAGACAGCCTTATGGAAATCTCTCCAAAATTGATGGTCTACTTCATTTGCTACATCCAGGCGCCATGCATCGATATCAAACTCTTCAATCCAGTAAGTCGCAACGCTTAACAGATAGTCTCTCACTTGAGGATTGGCCGTATTGAGCTTGGGCATATAGCTGGCAAAGGCAAAGGTATGGTAAGGGAGTTTTCTTGGGTTTCCCAGCTTATCCTTGGTCACGGGGAATTCTTGAACATGGAACCAGTCTTTATATTCCGACTTTTCACCATGCTTGAGAACATCCTGCCATTGTGGAGACTGGTCCCCGATATGATTGAAAACAGCATCCAGCATGATTTTCATGCCCCTCTGATGGGCTCCCTCCACCAGTTTACGGAAGATTTTCTTGTCTCCAAAATGACGGTCAATTTCGAAATAATCCGTCGTATTATACTTGTGATTGCTCGGGGATTCAAAAATCGGACAGAGATAAAGACCTGTAATGCCCAAGTCCTGCAAGTAATCCAGATGGTCAATAATGCCTTGTAAATCACCACCAAAGAAATCGCTCGTCTTTGGTTTGATAGAGGAATCCCAAGCTAAAGTCCCTTCTGGTGAAATATCCGGATTGCCATTAGCAAAGCGTTCTGGGAAAATCTGGTACCATACCGTCTCTGCTACCCAGTCAGGAACTTGGCAAGCATCAATCTCATGGATATAAGGAATTTTAAAGCCATTTCCTTCATAATGAAGGTTTTCTAGCGTGTTTTCAACACATCCCTTATCGCCGTACAAAATACCCTGACCTTGCTTATCTTTAAGCTCAAAAAGATACTGAAGTCGCGCATAGCTAACTGAAACTTCCGCTTGCCAGTAATCAAATAAGGCATCAGAAGTCACTTTGACCATCGCCTTGTTTGCTTCATAGTGGTCCTCTAAAAAGATAAAAGTGTCTCCATAATGCAAGTTGATACTTGCAATATCTCCTCTTTTCGTTCGAATGCGAATGTGCATTGTCTTGTCTTTATAAAGATAAGCATACTCCGACTCCGGTCTATGGTAAATGGCTGTTAATTCCACTGTTTTGTCTCCTAATTAACTTGAGTTCATTTGCGACGCAAACGTTTTCACAATTGTGATTCTAGTATACTACTTTAAAATTTTATTTTCAAGACTAATCCGTAGTTTCGAGTGGATTGTTTTTGAGGATATAAAAAAGCAGTAAGTCTTAATACCTACTACTTTCAGATTGATGATTTACAACTGTCTTTCCAACCATTCTATCTTTTTAAAATCCTTATTGTTATTGTGTTCATTTCGATAGGAATCTTGGGAAGAAGCCTTGTAAATACTTAAAAACTGTTCCAAACTTGGAATGCGAAAAGTGATGTTTTCGAGATGAATCAACTCTATATCCGATTCCGAAACTCCTGCAAAATCAGGTAAAGAATCAATACTTCCAAACTCAACACTCAGACCATCTTTTTGGAATTCATGCTCATGAATATCTATTAAGGCATAGCCTAAGTGTTTCATCACTTTCATTATCTTGTCCCAGTCATAAATTCTGAGATGATCAGGTGCTTCCCAACCTCTAGGGTCACCAGGCACATGAATGTCAATGTCAGACGGTCCCCATTCTTCATTTGATCGGTATTCAAACCCCAAAGAGCCCATGAGCGTCGGAGTGATTCCGACTTGGTTTAAATGAGAACAAATTGTTCGAAATTCATCAAATAGAGAATTCATTCCTCCTCCAATCGTTGATATAGAACTTAATTTCGCAGTGAAAAATAAAATATTTTTTATCTTCTACTCTTTCGGTTTTGAAAATACTTCTACTCGCTGAGCTAGGACTTTGATTTCTACAGGTAGGTTATCCGATTTATCGCCGTCAACATCTGACTCCAATTCACTATCTGAAGAGATCTTAATATTACGCGCTCTGATATACTCAATATTATCATTGCCGACAACATCTCCTTTTAGTAAGTCAGGAATAACAGATAATTTAGAGAATAGAGAAGCATCTTTTAGAATCAAAATATTAGCATAGCCATCTTTGTCTTCTTCAAAGATTTTCTTATCAGCGAAGTAATTTGTCAAGAGAACCAAAACATGACTAGCTTCACCTACATAATTTCCATTTTCTGTCTCAACCTTAATGTTAAAGACCTGATCCGTCATAACAGACTTCATGGTATTTACAGCATAGGCAAGAATACCGAATTTTGTCTTGTCCTCGATTTCAACATTGTGAATCGCCTCAGGCAGAGAGCCGATACTAAAGATATAACCAAAATAATTGTCATTTGCTTTACCGATATCAATCTTGTTGGTTAAGTTAAAATCGAGTTCATCAATCGCACCATCGATGTCTTGATTGATTTCCAACAGTTTCGTAATGAGGTTACCCGTACCGCCAGGGATAATCCCCAACTTAGGAATGTAGTCTCTCTCAGCAATACCCGAAATAACTTCATTGACAGTCCCATCCCCACCGAAAACAAGCACTGCATCGTACTGTTCACGAGACGCTTCCTCAGCAAAGTGTGTTGCATCCAGCGCTTTTTCAGTAATTTTGGTTTCCACGTGCTCAAAATAATCTTTGGCTTTATTCTCCAGTTTGGTCTTATAATCCAAAGCCTTTTCCCCACCAGAGGTAGGGTTGATAATCAACATTGCTTTTTTCATTAATAGTACTCCTTTAATAGTTACAAAAATTCTAGTAACTAATTATATCACTTGAGTTATGTAAACGCCATCTAAATGCTTGAAAAATCGAATCCTCTAACTAGAATAGAGACGTTAATGTATCAAACACTAAACTCAACTTAAACAAGAATAAATACTTATTGTTAGCAATTCACTACTTTACTTTTTTGAAAATTTTATATAATCCATTAAGTAAAAGATAGCTGAAACAAATGCGAACACACTGGATAATCCAGCTAATATTGGAATAAAACCAATAATCGATGCAATCAAAAGAAACTGATAAGTCTTCTTATCGACTTTTGATTCCTCATCATGAAGAAGGAATGCTACAAAACCAAAAAACAGCAATATTAAACAAGTTGAAAAGTAGATTCCATCCCAACTAGAAAGTCTAACAAGATTAGGTATCACCCAGTAAATGATTTCAAATTTCCACATTTTAGAAGAAAGGTAAGTAATTGTTAAAGCTCCAATTAAAGAAATAACTCCGTTTATTAGCAATAATTTATTTGATTTCACACTTAATCCTTTTTATCCTTTTCTGTACTTATTCATCGCTAATTAATAGATTCACTATTTAAAAATTCTTTAGACTTCCGTACGATATAGAGCTGTTCATCTTCTTGAGCAAGTTTTCTAAACAACTCATTTGCCCTGGTCATATCTCCTTTTAATTTAGAGTTCAAAGCTTGATAGTAAGTGATTTCCAATTGTTGATATTTAAATTCGTTTTCCAAGTCTTCAAAGTAATCATTGGATTGATGAGCAATTGTTAAATCGTAAAGCGCGATACTCACGCTTTTTGTTTTCTCAGCTAGGGATGGATCTGATATGGACATTTTGTTTAACATAAGTTCAAGCTCGTTCCTAGTCAGGTCAGGATGCGCAAGAATACTCGAGCGAATAAGGTAACTCTCTAAAAAATCTCTGTATTTCAGCTTCAGTTTTTGATTAGTCAGTGCTTTAGAGGATTCCTTGATGGCAGCATCAAAATCACCAATCATATAGGAATATCCAACAGATGTTAGAGTTACATCCATTTGTATAATTGCTCTTTTTGCATCTTTGTTCAACTCAATGTATTGCTTCCAAGATGGTAAATCTAAGTCCATATGCAGTAACTTAGTACCATTTCTTAAATACCCTCTTCTGATTATCGAGATGGAAAGGAATAAGAGTGCATTTATGAGTAAAATACAAAGGGTTTGAATAGTCCTGTCTTTCACCATCCAAGCTACAAAAAGAATGAGAAGAACAGCCAAAACAATCACGACTTTTCTATAAAATCCATATTTCTTGCGTATTTCTAAATAATTCATTTTTACTCCTTTCTCCAATATGGGTCGTTCGACAACTCGATCTTACCTATAAACCATCGTGACATCTTCTTCTTTTTGTCTTTAAAAGGATCGGGTTTGATCAAAGTAAAAGGTGAAATGCTTGCATCTGGAAAATACAACTCCGCTTTTAAAGACTGCTTAGGATTATCGTTGACATAGGCTGAAAATTGAATATGGTAACTTCCACCCACATCACCACCATTATCATACCCTCCTCTAGCAGAATTTGGTAGAATTTTAAGAGACTTTATAGATTGCCTTTCCTCATCTTCCAGGTAGGTAATAACCGCACTCTTAATAGTCTTTTCATGCTCATGTACAAATCTTCCGTTATTGTTAAGAAGAAAATTCCCATAACTTAGAAATGTTAAAAAAAGAAGCAGAAATGGAATGGATAACAAAAAGTACAGCCATTTATTAGATTTAAACATAATGTCTCCTATTATCTAGATTCACAAAAAATGTCATTATTTTCGAAGTTATAATATTAGATTTCCTCTATCTCAACTGGTATTAATTCCTTGTTCCTACATGAAGAACTGATTGTCGGCATTCTAGCTATAAAAAAGAAAAATGTTGATAGCAATCCATTTATAACTAAAACTGCTCCTTCAGCACCATCATTAATGCCCATAAAAAATCCAAAACAAATAATATTCAATAAAAAGCCGAACAATATTACAGGATTTCTTTTACCATTTGGTTTAAACTTGACTCTATAACGTTTGCTTTTCTCTGGTATTCTTGATAATGCATTACGTCGAGAATTTTTTTCATAATAAACAGCTCCTAAGTATGCAAGAATCATAGACAAGACAAATAGTATACTTTTCATGAATATCTGTTGACTCAATCCCATACTAATAAAAGCTGATTCCATAGCTCTATATAGTAGAGCTACAAATGGTTGTACCATAATAGATATAGTAGTTGTTCCTATCTTTGGTTTAGACTTAATTTCAAAACTATCATCAGAGGGAGTTAACTCAATCATATCAAGAGTGATTAAGTTAGGCATCAATCCGAGAAAATAGCGTTTCCCTTTCATTGAACCTAAGTCCATAATATACTTTTTATTTTCTATTTCTACAATGCTATACGCCATCGTATTAGCATTCTTAAACTTCAAATGAATCATTTACCACCCAAACACTTTCTGAATTGATTTAATACCTGAATCAATACTATTTCCAATGTCATTTATTCTATATTTTCTCAATCTTTTTAACCTCAATTTGACCATGTTTGTAGAGATGAGCAACTGGGAAACTTCCTAGAGCAAACATGAAAAAGAATAAGGATACGATTCCATTGATTACCAAAAAAGCTCCTTCTGTTCCATTATTTAAACCAAGGAAAAAAAGTAAACAAAGTAAATTTAATCCAAGGAACAGATACACTCCTCCGTTACTTTTTTTAATAGTTGTAAAGGTCACTGTGTATTTATTGCTGTTTTGAGGAATCCATTTATCTGCTTTATTATGGGATAACTTTAATGAAATCAGAATTGCAAAATAAGAAATCAGCATAGAAATTGCAAAGAGTAATAACTTTAATAATATTTGCTCGCTAATATTATTGTGAATAAAAAATTTTTTCAGCGCATCATAGCTAACCTTGACGATTGGTTGAACGATAATGGCTCCCATTGTTGCACTTACAGGTCTGCTAGGTTTAATTTCGAATTGGTTATTATTCTTTTCAATCTCTACCATGTTCACTGTAATTGTATCTGTTTTTATTCCCCAGTAATAGCTCTTGGGGCTTATAGTACTTGTATCCATGACATACTTCTTCGATTCTTTATCTATCTGAACAATTTGAAAGCACATCATGCTTGAATTTTTAAATTTTAATTCCACATTTACCACTCAAATACTTTCTGAATTTTATTATAAGTTACATTATACCTTTTTCACTTCTTTAAATTCTAGGTATTTCTTTTGATAAGCATAAGTCAATGGAATAACGCCAGATTCAATCCAAATAAATAGATAGGCCAACAAACCATTCAACACTAGAATTGCAGCTTCTGTTCCATCATCTTCTCCCATATAAATAGAGAAAGCAATTGTATGTAAAATGAGAAATAGATAGGCATGGAATTGTCTTTTTTTCTTATTATTCTGAAAGATTATTTTAAACCTCTTCTTTTCCTGCGATAAACGACTTGAAATTTCCTTCCTTGATTTGATTAAAATACTTTGATAGACAATATAAGCTACCAAAATAGATATAGGAAATAAAGATACTTTTAAATATAGATTATGACTAATATCATAATATCTAAAAATTGATGTTACTACTCTATACAAAAGAAGGCTAAAACCAATAGATACCATACGCATTCCTGAAGGACCCATCTTAATTTTTTTATCAAAATTTTTATTCTGACTATCGAGTTCTATCAAATCAACTTCAAGAGTTTCAGGGGAAAGTCCCCAATAATAACTCTTTGGTGTTGTGGAGTTGGAATCAAGAACGTACTTTTTCTCTCCCATCTCTAACACATCAAAATAAGCAACATCTAATCCTCTAAAATTAATTTTCACATTTACCACCCAAACACTTTCTAAATTGAACTACTACCTGAATCAAAAGCCTTAATTAATTTCTCGAATTCCTTCAAATGTGACGTTTCTAATCTTATAAGCGGAAAGAATGGGAACCTTTCCAAATAAAAATGATAGAAGGAAAAATGAGATAATGCTATTGATAACGAGAACAATACCTTCTCCGCCATCATTAATTGACAAATAAAGAACTAAACAAGCTATTATAGGAACATTAAAAATATAGGCATCAAAAACTTGCTTTCTTGCAGATACTGGTTTAAAAATCATCTCATATCTTCTACTAGAAGAAGGCAATAGAGCTTTAACATTTTTACGTTCTTTCTCTCTTTTAAAATAAAAAATCAAATAGGAGAATAGTATAGATGCACAAAATACTACTAATTTTAAAATTATCTGTTGGCTAATATTGTACTCTTTAAAAAAATTTTTCAATAAAGAATAAACAATCCATACAAGCGGTTGGACTATGATTGCCACATATGAAGCTTTAAACTTATTAATCGGGGTACTAAAATTGATATCTTCTCTATTTAGTTCCGTCATCTCAACCGTTATCTCGTCTGTTGGAACACCCCAATAGTAAAACTTGGGAGTCATTGAACTTGCATCTAATATATATTTTTTCCCGTTTAGCTCTACAAGTTGATGACAAAAATACTTCGTTTCTCTATAATTAATTTCCAAAATTACCTCCCAAATTGATTTAATACCTGAATCAATGTCATTTCTAGCTTCTCAACGTTCTGTATTTATAGCTCTTCAATTTCAGTTAATGTTAGTGTCTTATAATACTCTGGGATTTGTGGCATTCTCAGTATTACAAAAAACCACCATGAAATTATGCCATTTATAACCAATATAGCACTTTCATAACCACTATCAAGTCCTATAAAAAATGCTAAACAAACCGTATTAATTCCAAGAGTAATATACCACCAATCAATCATTCGTTTCCCTTTGGGTTCAAAAACAAGTCGACAGCGTTTACTGTTTTGGAGAACTCTTGATTCAAACTTTCTTACCGCACTTTTTTCATAAAAGACAGCCATAAGATAAGACAAAAATACAGAGAAAGCAAATAACACTACTTTCATTAAAATTTGCTGATTGATTCCCCAGCTAATAAAGGCATCTTTCATCAGCGTATGAGAGAAGCCCACAAGTGGCTGAATCATGATAACTAAAGCAGTAGATGCGCCTATTGGTGTCTTCGATTTTATTCTAAAACTATCATTAGATGGAGATAGCTCAACCATTTCAGCAGTAACCTCTTTCGGAAGTGAACCGAAGAAATAGGATTTGCCTTTTATAGTGGTAGGATCTAAGATATAACTTTTATTCTTAAACTCAACTATTCTAAAAACTGCTATATTCGAATACTTAAATTTTAATTCCACGTCTATTCCTCAAAATACTTTCTAATCAATTCCCTAATTTTCTGATAAAATAACCCAATGTGACCTGCAAAAGAGGATCATAAAACGGCTTTTATCTTAATTTATAACTTCTCTATTCTATCAAAAATAATCTCTTGCTTTTCGACACTTTCTCGGAGTGGTGACATGCCTAAAATAACTGTAAAAAATCCCAATAATAGAATACTATTAATAACAAGTAAGGCTCCCTCTGTTCCATTAACAGTATATAGATAGAATGAAAAACATCCAAGAGTCGGAACAAGGATAAAAGGAAGAAGCTTGTAATGTTTTAATTGACGTTTATTTCCAACTAGTTTAAAGGTTATTTGATAGTTTGAAACTTTATTCTCAAGTCTTTTTTGGACACTATGACGAGCTCTTATGGCAATGAACCAGAAAGCAAGATAAGCTAGGAAGATGAACAGACCATATAAACCTATCTTTAAAGGAAGATTGTGACTAATCCCATTATTTCTAAAAAAATTTGTCACTAGCCGATAGCCAGAACCCCCTATTACTACACCAATTGCAACCCCAATTGATTTACTCGTAGTTGGAGCCACACTTTCAAAACGCGTGTCTCTTTTATCTAACTTTTGCATTTTTGCAGTGATCTCATTGGGAAGAGAACCCCAGAAATAGGATTTGGGACTAACGGTCGTCAAATCTAGAATATACTTTTCTCCCTCTACTTCTACTATTTTGAAAAATATTTTATTCGTTTCTTTAAATTTTACTTTCATAGTCACCTTTAAATTCTTCTCAGAGTTAAAAAACTCTTTTCAATAACATTTCTAAATCGTTAGCCCCGTTTTTTAATAATAGTTAAACCAATTTTGACAGACATCTCTTTCGATGTTAACTGTATTGTGATCCCATAATTTGTTTTATCTGAGTAATCTACCCTGATTTGGCATGTTGTTTCCTCTGGTAGATCATATTTGCTTTTCAGTTTCTGAAAAAGTTCAGATTGAGTTTCTGACTGGTAGATAATTTCACTAAGCTCTGTTGCTCCGGTTCTTAACGTCCTTTTTACATTCAAGGAGTCAAAAACATCTCTTTTGACAACTAAATTAAGAATCTCTTCATCAAATAAAGGGTCTATCTCCGAATCGTAATGCAACTTGCCATTAGAATAACTAACGGGAACCGTTTTTTTGTTTTCTCCGATTTGTATTCTATAGTCACCCTTACCATCTGCCTTGGTAATATCTAGGTCAATTTCATATCTTTTGACTTCGTCACCATTTTTTATATAGACTCTACTTTTATAAGCTTCCAGCCCATTAAAATCCTTCTGCTCTTGTTCCAAAAATTTAAACATGGGATCAAACGTTTTTTCAAACTCGTACTGTTCCTTTGTTCTATTTTGGGGAATAGTTTCACCACCCAAACTACAAGCATTCAATGAAGATGCTGTCAAAAGAATAACAAGAACTCCAGTTAACCATAAACACCATTTAAACTTTTTCATATTTTATTTAATCCTTTTTTCGAGTCATAAAAGTAAGATTTTTCAAAAATTTATAAATGTTTAGTTTAACTTACACTAGTTCTACGTCAACTCCAGCTACAGCAAAAGTTTCCTTAACTTGTTCAAAATTACTTGACATGATTGTCGCTTGTTTTAAATTTGGAAACTGCTTTAATTCAGCCAAACTAACCTCATTCAAATCAAAAAAACTATCCTCACCATCCCACTGAGGAATCAGATTCATAAAGATTTCATTACCACCATCCATATCAATCTCTTTTACAAGACTTGCATACTTCTGTGAAATCTGAAGATTTTTAAAGTATTCTAAAGCAGGCTCGACAAGTTCTGTACTTTCTGTATCAATATCCAACTCGCTAAATTCCTCTGAAAAATCAAAAATATCAAAAGCTGGCTTTAAAACCTCTAAATCATACATCAATACTTGGATAATAGCTAGTTTAAAATTCAGATTATCGAAATGAAGATATTTTTCTTGAACAACTTTTGGATTTGATTTTTGACGTTCATGCTTGATTTCTGGATAGTAAGAAATGGTGAGTGGATATCTCATTACATCTGGTCTTCCATTAAAATTGGTTCCACGAGGGGTCCATAAAATAAAATTGAAATCCCCAGTTCTGTGTCTATCATAAAGAAAATAGGGAGTCTTCCCATCAGTGGATACTACGGCTTGACAAGGCATCTTGGGTAATTCTTCTTCTCCAAACATAGGTTTTACAACATCACCGTAGTAGAAACTGATAGTAGAAAGTAGATGCTCATCATCAAGATAGACCCTGCATTTCTTTAAATGATTCTTGACAGAAAACGAATGTTCAAATACAATACCAGCATTGTCGTAAATGTACTTTATGTATTTATTTTCTTTTTTGACAACCTGATCAGGCTTTCCTAATACAGCCTCAATATCTTTCAAAGATAAAGGAAAAGACAAGCTGGTTCCGTTCATTACCATTGAATTGTCATGAAAATTGATTTCGAGGTTTTTAGGACCTTTCTTTTTAAAAAAACTAAACATTTGATTCTCCTATTTATAATTTGTTTATCTAAATGCATCAAACCTATTTTCTAACGTTAGAAAATTTACTGTATAAAATAAGGTTTTACCGTATTTTTTCGCCTGTAGGATTAAAAAAGTAGGAAGCCTTCTGAAAATTAAATACTCTTCACTAATAGACTTACCGCCTCAACGTGGCGCGTCTGCGGAACACAAAAGGTTTGGGGAGTTCAAAGCTCCAGTGGAGCTTTGAAGCCTTCTTTCCTTAAAATGAAAAGGTGAGAGGATTAGCTACGTTTCACTAACAAACTCACACACTCAGCGGTTCGGACTTACCGGATCATCCGCGAAAAAACAATCCTCATAAAATAAAGAAAAATCCTTCGTTTTGATGTTGTTCCATTCGTAAACTGAACCTACAATATCTCCAATAATTACTCCTAGCATGGTATTCCTCCTTACAAACTATTGGTTTAGACTGACATTTCTACTTGTCATACTCATCTATTTTATCAGCATATTCAGTTAAAAGATTCTTTGAATAAATTTTTGCATTACTTGAATTTCTAACTTCTTTCCAAAGAATAGAAGCAACTTTTAACTTGTTTGAGTAGTTACGACTATTTTCGTCTGCACAGAAATCCTTTAAAAATTGATTCCATTGACAAACCGAATGATCATACTTGGCATAATCTGAATTTCCATAATAGACTTTTAGCATATCTTGGATTGTGAAATTCAAATCATTTTCTTTTTTTACTTTTCTCCAAGCAGTGGCCATATTAGCAGTAAATTTAAAGGGCGAAACACCTGTTAAAGTTGAGAAATATTCTCTAAAGTTTGCATTAAAGGAGAATCCACATTCAAGTAAGGGCGTATCTAAAGTAACGACTTCTACTCGTTTCTTTTTCCTTTTTACTGATGATTTTTTAATCAAATTCCCCTTGAAGTACTGCTCAATAATATCATTGAGTTCCTGTTTTGTACCTCTATATTCAAGTCCTAATGACCTGCATATCTGTGAAAGTTCATCCCGATACCAATAGTATTTATTAAATTCATCAAAGGATGCGACTTTATTGAACTCAGGTCTGCTTTCCATCAATATTTTACCTCCTTAAAACCAGTTTAGGTTTTCATTTCTAAATAATGGAGTTTTAGTTTCTTTAGTTTGAGGATTAACTATGTTTCACTAACAAACTCACACACTCAGCGGTTTGGACTTACTGTATCATCCGTGAAAAAACAATCCTCACGTAATAAAGGAAAATCCTTCGTTTTGATATTGTTCCATTCGTAAACTGAACCTACAATATCTCCAATAATTGCCCCTAGCATACGTTTCCTCCTTATGGCATATCAGATTCGTTACACATTTCTAATGAATCACTCTTTAAAAATGGCACCACCAAATCAATCCACTCATAAGGCAGGTAAACTGATAAATAGCCGTGGTTATAGCCCTTTGCTTCACACAAAATTGTATTTGAATGTAGCTGATGAAATAATTTCGCTGATTCTTTCACACAGTTCAATTCTTTTTCACCATAAATATACAGAACCTGAGCCTTGCTAGCAGAAATCGTATCCTTTAGCTTGTAATGTCCCATATAGGTTTTGTAAATGGTCACCAATGTTTTGACAGGCGTCCTTGGCAAATCCTCTAAATAATAAGCTTTTATTTCCTCTGGATAAGCCAGTTTAGGATAGAGTTTGTTCATCATGCTTAACTGAAGTTTGCAAGAGAATTTATTGAACATCAATCTACCAAATAGAGACACTAGAAATATGCTGATTTTAGCTAACCTTGGTTGAGGAATGCAGAGGCTTCCATCTATGATGGCCTTCTCAGCAATTTCACTGTCTAAAGACAAAAGCTCCATGGCAATTTGACCACCAAGTGAAACACCACCGATTGCAAACAATTTCCCACCACAGTTTTCTTTGATATAGTCTAGAATCTCCAAAGCAGAATCTTCAGTAGAAACATAATCAAGTTGATATTCCTCGCCGTGGCCATTCAAAGTGGGTAGAATAATACGGTATTCTTTTGACAAGATTCGTGCTTGACGAAGATAATTCCACCAAGAACTGCCACCACCATGTATCAGTAAAATAGGAGGCAAATTCTTATCACCAAATTCATGGAATTTCATGTTTAAACTCCTTACTGTAGAACTTTCACTAGCTACACCCATGTTTAATCAGCTCTTACAAGCAGTGATGTCTCATCAAATAGAAAAGTCTCTAACATTGATTATCTAGAATGACCACACGTTACTTTCAATAATGGATATCCTGATCTAAATTTTAAAATGTTGTTTCCTTACTAATTCTATTACTCGCCAATATAGTATAAATCAAATAACCAATAAAAATGATAATAAAAATAAGATTAATTTTTAACACAAAATAGAGATTTAACAAATTTGCGAATGCATGAAATAATACACAGTATCCCACAGATTTCGTTTGACGGTAAAGAAGCCCTAAAACAAAACTTAAAAATAATGTATATATAAAAAATAAAATAAAAGGAAATCCTTGATGACTTTCTCCAACTATAAACCATAAAGGCAGATGCCATATTCCCCAAATTGATCCTACAATCAAATTAGATTGCCAATAAGTATATTTTTTATCAAGTAATGGTTGTAATATTCCTCTCCATCCTAATTCTTCATGTCCACCACCAAAAAAAATTAGTTGTATAAAGAATAATGGCATCAGATAAATTGATACTCCGTTTAATTCTAAGGAAGATACAGAAAATAGTATCAAAATTGCTAACATATGATAAATGAAATAAATACTACTATTTTCTATCTTATTAAATAAAAAATGTTTAAATTTTATATTATTACTTTTTAAATAAAAGCCACTTGCAATAGCTGGTCCAAGTGCACCAACTATATGTAATATTCTTCCTATAAAAGTCTCTAATCCCAAAATATAAGATTGCGTAAATATGGCAAGAAGCCCCCAAGCTATATAAGTAATTCCAAATGTACAATAAAGATAATTTTTTAAATTCCTTTTATCAATTTCTGTCATTTTTTTCTTCCTAATCTTGATTATTTTATGAATGATATTTTTACTGCTTATTAGTTGCTATCGATTATAACTACCTATATTCTATCATAAAAACACAAAAAAGCCTTACAATCAAGGCTTTTCACTATTCATTTCGTCAATACTTTAGTTTCGTAGATTCAGATTCGCATGATTAAAACTAGTCAATTTTCTCAATAATGTTTCCAAGTCTATCCAATACAAGACAGGAATGATCATTTAGTGGAATTATGGGAACACTGACGAGTTCTTCTGCTCTATCCTTATTAGCTTTATCATTCCAGGAATCATAATGGACACTAATTAAAAACTGACTAAAGAGTCCTAATCCATTTTTTATCTTTATCTGATGATCTGAATTATCATTAGGTGAGACATAGACTTTTTCTCCTAATAATAGGGCTCCTGCAGAAAACCCTATAACTTTTACCCCTTTATTCAGCATACGATCGATATAATTTTTGAACTCCTGATTGACATAAGTAGCTAGATACTTTTCCGTATTTCCACCACCGATAATAATTAGATCAGCATCTGGATAGCTACCAAAATTAATCTGCTCAATGTCCAAGAGTAAGTAATCAGTGTTTAGGTTAGAAAAATGACTTTGGAAAACTTCTGTGTACTTTTTCATATACGGTTGCCAATTTTCTCGATAAACTGTAAAAATGAGTATTCTTTCGATCTTCCTTGATGACACAATTTTATTAACAATCGTATAGTTCTTTATCGGCGGATTTCCACCCATCAAAAAAATTTGTTCGTCCAATCTTTCACGCTTTCTAAAGATACATAAAGTTTAAACAAGTTTATTCACGTTTCGAAATTATAATTTTTTCTTAAAATGAATAATTCTATTTACTTCCTGAAATCCAATATTGAGATGAAATCTTATAGAATCCGTATTCGTTAAAGTACAGTCACTTGCAAATTCCTTACATCCTTTATTTTTCGCCCATTCCTCACATTTTGTACAGAGATTTTTAGCAATATCCTTTAAACGATATTCCTCGTCGACAATAATCCCTTCTAAGAATCCAACAGGACTATATTTACAACCTTCAACATAATCAAATCTGAGTGAACATAATGCTAGACCTACAATTGTGTCACCTTCAACTTCAGTAAAGATTGCAGTATTTTTGCCATTCGTATATTTTTTTACTTCATCAAAAGCTTCTTTATCGGTCAATTGGGGCCATAATTGTTTTATTAGTTTAGCCGTTTTTATAGAATCTTTTGTTATTCCATCCATATTGATGTTCCTCCGGAAATTACAAGCAAATGTTTCGAATCACGCTGTTACTTTGTTACTCATTGATTGATACCAATACCATCCCCTTCTACTTTTCGACTGTCTCAGATCGGACGAGCAGAGCTACACACTCAGCGGTTCGGACTTACCGTATCATTTCGTCGGTTTCCCTCCTCATTCTACGAGTCCTATCCCATGGGCGGAGCATCTACTTCTACTTCGCTGATGCCTCAGCTCGTACAACAGTGATACCGCCTCAACATGTGCTGAGAGCTTTCTTCTATACTAATAGACGAAAGGGTGTGAAAATGATTTTTAAATGATACTGTGGAACGGAACAGTAGCCCTAGTATTGACTACTGTCGTTTCTATTCATATTGGCTATTCTAGGACTGAGATGAAAAAATCTATAAATGCTCAGAATAAAATTGAACCCGCAAATCTCCCCAAAACAATGGTGAGTCATGTACTTGTATTATTCCGAAAAAATACACCTCTGGTGCAGTGAGACAAATTGGTGTATCTTATAGTGGCTTCGTAGATGAAAGCTATACTCTACTATCACTCTTTGATGATGTAGAACAAATTGAAAAAGATAATAGACTTCAGACAGCTATTGATGTTGTCAGAGAACAGTTTGGTTTTTTAGCCATACAAAAAGGAACCGTCCTAACTGAAGGTTCCAGAAATATTGAACGCAGTAAACTTATCGGTGGTCATTCCGCGGGTGGATTGGAGGGATTAAAATGAAACAAGAAAAAAATACAGTACAATTTTCAGAAATCCGTAGCAAAGGATGTAATGATATTGAAATGCTTGAAAGATTTTTACATGGAATCGTTGAAACAGCAACTTCAAAACTTCGTCAGAGAAAACTCAAAACAACTGAAATATCGATACGACTAGTACATGCTAAATCTGAAAACCGATTACCATTGGAATTTACATTTAGCATTAAGCCAACAAGCTCATCTGTGATAATCTATACTGAGGTAATCAATCGCTTTAAAGAATGTTACACAGGTGGGGGAATTCAAGGTTTTACGATTCAATTTGATAAAAATACCCTTGCCTCTGCATAGAAAGGATTTGATATGATTGACCGTTCATATTTACCATTTCAATCAGCAAGAGAGTACCAGGATACAAAGATGCAAAAATGGATGGGCTTTTTCCTATCTGAACATGCATCAGCACTCTCTGATGATACAAACAAAGTAACGTACATGTCTGACTTATCACTAGAGAAGAAATTATTACTCCTCAGTCAAGTATACGCCGGGCAGCTACGCACACGCATTCAAGTGATTGAAAAAAACAAGCGTGTTTCCTACACTGGAACAATACCAAGTCTGACCAAAGATTTCATTTTGATAAAAACTACAACAGGTCACATCAATTTGAAATTAAAAGACATTATTAGTATTGAACTTGTCGAGGAGGTGCTCTATGAATCAGCTTGAGTTTCAGCGTAATCACCTACAAATGGACTATTATAGCGAGAGCTACCAAGATTTTGAACGTGACTTCTACCGCTACTCTAACATGAATATTCCATTGACCTTCCTAACTGATGATATCCTAAAAACAATGGCGACTTCACGTAAGAATTACTTTGTCCTCAATAAGGAAAAGTCCAGAGATAACCGCGATCACTTCTTCATATTTGAAGTAAGTACCGTAGATGAGAATCCGCTAATCTATCATTATACATATAAGAAAACTACAATATATTTAGCAGAAAAATAGGAGCAGTTCAATTGACTGTTCCTATTTTTAATATTCATAAAATCTAAAGTCTTTATACTCTTTAACAATGGAGTCGCCAACCAGAACAGACTATACTGACCAGCGACTACCTTAAATTTAATGTTTCAGATTTATTTTCTTATCTCTAATTTCATAAACTACATCTGCTACATTTTCGAGTAATCGTTTATCGTGGGTGATAAACACGATAGTTCCGGTGTACTCCTTCATTAGTATTTCCAAAGCCTCTAAACTTGGTATGTCAAGGAAGTTACTGGGTTCATCCATTATTAGGATGTTATATCTACCCATGAGCATTTTAGCAAGCAACAATTTTATAATTTCTCCACCGCTTAAAACAGATAAACTTTTTCCAATATCGTTCTGTTTGAACCCCATAGATGCTAGCACTGAACGAATTTCTGATATATTGTAGTCACAATCCTTCTGCATAAACTCCATAACATTCTGATTACTGTTGTACTTGTAACCATTCTGTGCAAAGTAACCTATTTTTGCCTTAGGCGAAATAGAAATTCCTTCTTCATGGTTTAAGATCATTTGGATTAAAGTTGTTTTTCCGATTCCATTACCACCAGTTAACGCCACTTTTGCTCCTAACGGAATTTGAAAAGATGCATTTTCAAACAGAGCCTTATCCCCAAATACTTTATTAATTTCTGCACCGACTATAGGGTATGGATTATGGAGCTCCAATGCTTTACTTTGCCTGAAACGAATTCTGCGAATGCCTTCCGGAGCTTCTACTTTTCCTAAGGCCGCAATCCTGTGCTCTAGGGTTTTAGCAGCATTATACATCTTTTTTTCCTTACTTCCTATTGATTTTTGATGAGCTAAACGCCCTCCGTCTTCAGTACTTTTTTTCTTTGAAGAACCTTTTGCCTTCTGTTCTATTTTACGAGCCTGTTTTCGCTTTTCCTCCGCAGCCCTTTCCAATCGGGCACGTTCCGCAATAAATTGTTCGTATTCTGCAGCTTGGCTCTTACGTTCTTCCTCTTTCTGACGAAGATAATCAGAATAGTTTCCCCAATACTCAGTGATTTTGCCATCTTTCAGTTCCCATATTTTATCTACTATTTCATCAAGAAAATAGCGGTCATGGCTAATAACTAACAGTGCACCTGTAAAATATTTTAGCTGTCCTATTAGAAAATCAATTCCTTCACGGTCTAAATGGCTCGTAGGTTCATCCGCTAAAATACCATGAACCTGTGCCGATAAGGCCTGTGCTATTTTAAGCCTTGTTTCTTCACCACCGCTCATAGTCTGTATATTTAATTGCTCAACACCTAGCTTGCCTACAAGTGCAAAATCTTTTTCCTCCTGCAGAGTTACTTCGTCCAACTGGGGAATATAGGCAAGTTCACCCAGACGATTCATTTTACATCCTGGGGGAGTTAATTCTCCTAAAAGTACCCTGAGTAAAGTGCTTTTTCCAGCACCATTTGCTCCTACTAAACCAATACGGTCATAATCATATACTTCTAATTCATTTATATCTAAAACATCGCGTCCTTTGAATTCCACACGAATGTCTTTTGCTTTTAATATTAATTCCATAACATTTCCTCCTGTCTATAATCGCATGCTTTCATTTGCTTGTATGCAGGGAAAACCCTGCGATTTTAGCAGGAAGAGTTACATGAAAATAAGATACATAAATATTCCTCCAATATTGTTTATTTTAAATCTAATTTTCTAACCTCAGTTATCATTTGGCAAACTATAGCAATGCCAATAATTAAAATACCTGATAGTAAAAACCAATGATTTACACCGATTTTATCAGCAAAGAATCCAGAAAGAATTAACCCAATTGGCATAGCAAGTGACATGATACTTCCGATCAAAGAAAATACACGTCCTAAATATTCAGGCTTAATTTTCTCCTGAAAAAGAGCTGTTTGCACACCGCTATAAAATGGCACCGAAAGCCCCATTATTGCACAGCAAACTACGAATATTACAAATCCATTTGGAGGAAGTATTCCCGAAACGGCTAAACTGGTCCCCATTATAAAAAATGAACTTGTTATTAGTAATACATGCTTTTCGAAGCCCCCTAATCTTCCTAATAATAAGCCTCCTGCTAGCATCCCAAATGCAAAGGAAATTTCCGTAATAGAAATATGCACAGGCGTTCCATTAAAGTGTTCCATGCTTATTAAAGGAAATAGTGCATTGATTGGCATATAAACAAAAGTATATAGTGTTCCTAAGAGTAATAAGGCAAACAATCCTTTGTTTTGTCTCAGAACCACAACTCCTTCTTTCATCTCCCTTATGAAATTTGGTTCTAAACTTTGCACTTGATTACCCAGCTTAGGTATACGTACAATTGCTACCGTAATAGATGCAATCACAGCACCCAATACGTCGATGGCAATAATAGCATTTAAATCCCAAACGGAGTATAAGAGTGCTGCAACTGCCGGACTAACAATATAGCTTATAGACTGCAAAGACTGACTATAGCCTGCGCATTTCGTTAGCTGTTCTTCTGGTACTAAAAGTGGTGTAACCGCATTGAGTGCTGGGGTATGAAAAGCTGTTCCAATGCTACGGATAAACAATACTATCATAATCATCCAGACAGGTAGCTCCATACAGAATGCAACAATAGCAAGCACTGCACCAGCTGCTGCGATAATTAAATCGGCACCAATCATTATCTTCTTCCTATCATGACGATCCACTAGCACACCAATGGCAGGTCCCAAAATCGCATAGGGTAAAAAACCTACTAATGAAGCCATAGACAAGACCATCGCAGATCCTGTTTTTTCTGTAAGGTAAAAAATAATCGCCATTTGCAGGATGGCACTAGTGATTAATGATACTGCTTGCCCTGCCCATATTGCATAAAATTTTCGTTTCCAATTGTTGTATTTTTCCATTTATATTATCTCCTGCATATTATTTTGCTTGAATTTCTATTTTGAATAGCATTCTAGGCAATAAAAAATGCAGGCCAAACCCCACAATGTGGCTTTTGGTCTGCATACATACAATTTGGAAACATTCATATTAAAGACATAGTTAAATAAAGGTATAGTTAAATAACCAATATCCTCACCGTAACTAATGAATGCTCAATATCGTATAAATAAGCACAACAAAAAAGCCTATCATCGGGTATAGATTCTGCTTTTTTTATTGCCAGCTTATCTTAAACGCATTGAGGCTGTCATAGTTTCGGTTCCTCCTACATCTTTGTTTATATCAATTTATAGTATAACACAACAAGATGGTATGTTCAATATAAAAGTTATGGAATGAGACTCATACTTCCAATTCGATGCCAGATTTAAAGGATATGACGAAGTTTTCTTCATAGACTGTAACGCTCTGGATTATCTTCCTTAGTAGCAAGCGATTAGCTTTCACAAAATCTTCTGTTTGTAGTTTTAAAAATTCATCAGGATTTTCTAACTCAACCTCAAAATATTTCATTTTACATTCCCTCATTTCATTTATTGATAAATTGAGTTTGCAAAAAAGAGTGGACAATTTTTGTCTACTCTTAACCTTTAAAATAGTTTTTTTTAATCGATTTGAAGTTGCCTAAATTATTACTTATTCGGTAAAATGAAGTATTGCTTTCAACAGATTTCCTTCAACTACACTTCACTTGATTCAAACAAGGTGGGTACATTTCTATTCCCACAAACTCCTTGTCAATGGAAACAAACACGTACCCACAGGGTAAATGGAAATAGAAACTGATAATTTCTAGCTATCACTTCTACTCATTCCAAAAATTTTCTCACTCTGATACTTACCCACCATAAAGCAAAAAGCCTTGCAATCAAGGCTTTCATTATCCCTTTCGTTCAAAGGTTTCTAAGCTTTTACGAGCAGAGCGACACACTCAGCGGTTCGCTATCTCCGTTCTGTCTGCGTGCTAGCACTTGTCAATCACGGACAGCTATCGCATGGGCGGAAGTAAATGCTAATCTTCGTCGTTTTACTCCTTGACTAGCAAACTTACCGCCTCAACATGGTGCGTCTGCGGAAACAAATCCACCGGCTGTACTTTCTTCAATTCATATCCCAATTCTTGATATAGTTTGATATCACGTGCCATGGTTGCGACATTGCAAGAGATATAGGCAATGCGGTCTGCTCCTGTTTGAGCACTTGCTTTGATAAAACTTTCGGTCAAACCCTTGCGTGGTGGGTCGACCAAGATAACGGTTGGTTGGATACCTTCCTTGAGCCAGTTCTTCATGGCATTTTCAGCCGTGTCACAGACATAGTGGGCATTTGTAATCTTGTTCAAAGAAGCATTCTTCTGGCTATTCTCTACTGCTTCTGGAATCACTTCAACACCGTAGACTTCTTTAACATGCTTGGCGACGGACAATCCAATCGTTCCAATTCCTGAATAGGCATCAATAACCACATCGTCTTCTTTTAACTCTGCAAAGTCAATAGCTGTTTGATAAAGTTTCTCTGCCATTTCAGTATTGACCTGATAAAAGGCTGGGCCAGCGATTTGGAAGTCATTTCCCAACATCTGGTCCGTAATATAGTCTTGACCATAAAGAGTCTTCCACTCCTTACCAAAAATCGCATTGGTATTCTGGTCGTTGATATTTTGCATGACAGACACAATCTCTGGGAACTGCTTGATAATTTGTTCAATCAATTGCTCCACTCGAAAAACTTTAGGACGTTTAGTCACTAATATAACCATGATTTGTCCTGAATAGTGACCACGACGCACCACAAGGTTCCGAATCAAGCCAGACTGCTCCTTTTCGTCATAAGGTTTTAAATCAAAACGACGAAGCAAATCGCGTAGAACTACCACAACTTGGTCAATGACAGGATCCTGGATAAAGAAATCTTCAAGTGGCATGAGGTCGTGCGAATTCTTACGGAAAAAGCCAGTTTCCAAGACACCATTCACTCGACGAACGGGCACCTGCGCCTTATTTCGATACTTGACTGGATTTTCCATACCAAGCGTTTCAGCAACTTCTACATCGGTAATACCAGCAATCTTGTAGAGACTGTCTTTGACTTGCTTGGTTTTGAACTTAAGCTGCTCTGGATAGGCAAGATGCCCCAAGTCAGCTATACCTGAACGTAGATAAGCCAAATCTAGGTCTTGGTTACGATGAGGTGACTGAACAAGGTATTCTTCAACTTTCCCAAAGCCAATCTTTTTATTGACCTTAAGGACTCGCATGAGGATTTTCTCAGTTGGTAGAGCATTTTCTACAAAGAAAACCAAACCTTCTATCTTAGCAACCCCTGCACCTTCATGAGTCAAATCAACAATTTCAACTTCTACAATATCATTTTTCTTTAGCATATTTTTCACTTTCTATCGGCCGACAAAAAAAGACGGCAACATTTCTGTTACCATCTATTATATCATGAAATGACCTAAGCACCAAAACTCTTGAAGAAGTTGACAATGGCTTGCCAAAGGGAGCTAAAGAAGTTGCCCCCGTCTTCTAGCGCTTTATTGGCATCAAAGTTGAGGTTGATATTTTTAAAGCTATCTCCAGCTTGAGAGACAATGCTTTCCTTGAGGTCATTTAGGGTTTTAGTGAAATCAGCATTGTTCAAAATGTCACTCTTTGAGAGATTGAGGGCAAAATTGATGATGATATTGACCTGGTTTCCTGTTATAACCTGATCGAGTTTGTAGTTTTTTAGCGTGTCTTCAACGATTTTGCGGACATCTTCCTCTGTCAGATTACCTTTGGCTTCTTTTGCCTTTGCGATTCCTGCCTTGATATCTGCCAAGGCGACATTGAGTTTATTGGCATCGTAACCTGACTTGTCCTTGTTTTCAGCATTGATATCTGATAAGGCTTTTAGCTCCTCTTGGGCCAAGTCTTTATTGGCTTGCGGTACTTTAGCACCATTGGCCTCTAACGAGTAGTAAATCCCTGCTAGGGCGCTCTCTCCTGTAACTGGAATGGGTGCTGCAACTGTGATTTTGGCATGCTCCACTCCCAGCGTCACTGCTGCGTTACGGTACATATCCTGCGTCACCTTGGTGATATTTTCAGGCGTTTCAATCTTTACCTCTAAAGGTGACTTGTCACCTAGCTTTTGAATCTTAGCTGATGAATAGAGCTGTAGACTAGCGTCATTAGCCACATTCATAATTTTCGAATAGATATCAGGTGTCATAGTTTTGATATCTTTGGTGTCTTTTGATGCGTCATAGCCAAGTTTGCTAAGAGTTTGATTTTTCTGGTCTTCAGATAGAGAAGAACCTAGGACATATTCGGGTTGTACATAGGTTTCATCGATTACTTTTTGAACATCGGTTGCTGCGTGAACGCTCGTCATAGCTGTTGCGGCCCACAATACTACAGCACTTGTTAGAAAGAATTTCTTTCTCATGGGATATTCCCTCCTTTACCTTTCTAGGGTAATAAAACAATCTTAAAGAAAGCTTATAGTGAA
This sequence comes from Streptococcus sp. HMSC072D07, assembly GCF_001814835.1. Classification (GTDB taxonomy): domain Bacteria; phylum Bacillota; class Bacilli; order Lactobacillales; family Streptococcaceae; genus Streptococcus. The sequence continues at coordinate 42,659 of NZ_KV818052.1, read as the reverse complement.
AAACACCTGGTCAAACCAGATGTTTAGAAGAAATTAAAGAATTTCATGATATAGAGATTAAAGCGAACCTGTCTCGAGTAGTAATAATTTCCACCATTTTCATAGAGTTCAGCTCCGTGAAAGATAGAAATTGGGTTGATGTAGGTGTAGGTCTTCCCTGTAGTATTACCAAGGATAGGAGCGACCGTTTCTCGGGAGTAACGCTTGGCTAGTGCCAGAGTATTTTCCTTGCCATTCTGAGCGATAAAGTCGATATAGGCAGGCCCAAAATTATAGGCTTGAACGGCGGTCCAGACATCTACTCCTTTGCTCTGTGCCAAATAGAGATTATCTGTTAAAGTCTGAATCCCTTGGCGAATACTAGAGGCATCGTCTTTGATGGTATTGGTAGCGCCACTAGCAGACTCACTAGACTGCATAACATCCCGCTCTTTTCCCTTCGTTTCGGTATAAATCATGGCGAGCACCAACTCTTCATTGGCTGGGGTATCTCTTTCACTCAAGATTTCTCGAACCATGGGTTGGTAGGTCATGACTTGTTTAACATCCTGATGGATATGATAAGCTTTATATCCTGCGAAAAGGAAGACTGCTAGCACAAGCACTCTTCTTATAAATTTAAACATTATTTACTTTGAATATCCTCGATATTTTTGATTAAGATAGAATAGGTTCCATTGTCATTTTGGATAAACTCAACAGACTCCGCGTCTTGGTATACATTATTTGGAACGATGAGTTCAATTCCATTTGACAGGGAAAGTTTTTGGTTTTCAAATTTCTTGAGTTGGCGACTGGCATCAATTTCATCAAACTGGACTGGTTCTGGTACAGCTTCCTTGACTTGGTCGATAAAACTTAGACGAGCTGTCAGGTTGTTATCAAAAAGGTCGTTAGCCAATTTTTCAGGCGACAATTCATTGCTTTCTTCAAGATTGTTGAAAATAGCTGATTTGACCTTGGATTGAAACTGAAAATCATCCGTGTTAAAGGACTCTGCAATTCTCTGGGCTGTTTTTTCCAATTCCTTGATGGATTTCTTTGGAGAAATCTTAGGAGCGACAGCAAGCAGATTCTCTGAAAAGTAGTTCAAAAATGTTCCATTGTACTTGATGCGTTTCTCGATCAGGTGGTACTTACGACTTTGAAGATTGACGACCAAAGCCTCATCAGCTCCCGTTCCAAATCCCGGCAAGTTATTCTGAGTTAGCTTGATTGGATTATCAACTTCTCCACCGAGGTGGGTCAAGGTTTCCCGCAGGGCAATTCGTAAGAAAGCGAAATGCTCTACACCTTCTTTAGAAAACTGAACAAAAACCAAGTCATTGGTCTTGAGGTTTTCAGAAATACTGAATTCCTTTTTCCAAAGATTAGCCAGTGTTACTGATGTCTCCAACAAATCGTCTGTGATGTGATTGAAGAAGGGATTTTCTTCTTCGAAAATCCCAGTCTTTGCTTCATCTGAATACACGCGTTCGATTTTTTTACGTAGGTATTCCTCGATTTTTGGAGTGATATTGAGAAACTTATCCGCTAGAAACAGCTCGGTATCATCCGGACTGAACTGATGGATAATAGCTTTCTTAATATAAATGTCCATAAAAGTATTAGTCCTCGTATAGTGGGATGGCATCTGTCAACGCTTTGACTTCACTTCTCACTTCTTCTAAGACAGCCTCATTTTCTGCATTTTTAAGGGTTTTAATGATGAGTTCAGCCACTTTACGGCTTTCTTCTTCACCAAATCCACGTGCAGTGATGGCTGCAGATCCGATACGAATCCCACTTGTCTTGAATGGTGACAAGGTTTCGTATGGGATTGAGTTTTTATTTAGGGTAATATTAACTTCATCCAGCAAGTTTTGAGCCACTTTTCCGTTTTCTACAACCTTAGTCACATCCACTAGGAAGAGGTGATTTTCAGTACCACCAGAAATAATACGGAAATCAGGGTCTTGCAAGAAGACTTCAACCATAGCCTTGCTGTTTTTGATGACATTAGCAGCATATTCCTTGAAGGCTGGATCCAAAACTTCTTTGAAGGAAACAGCCTTAGCAGCGACAACATGCTCCAAAGGACCACCTTGAATACCAGGGAAAATAGCTGAGTTGATTTTCTTAGCAAGTTCTTCGTCATTAGTCAAAATCAAGCCACCACGAGGTCCACGAAGGGTTTTGTGGGTCGTTGTTGTAGTGATATGAGCGTATGGCACTGGGCTAGGGTGAAGACCAGCTGCAACCAAACCAGCGATATGGGCCATATCGACCATGAGCTTAGCGCCAACTGCATCTGCGATTTCACGGAATTTTGAGAAGTCAATAATTTGAGAATAGGCTGAAGCACCAGCTACGATTAGTTTTGGTTTGACTTCTTGGGCTTGTTTCAAGATAGCATCAAAGTCCAAGAGTTCCGTTTCAGGATCCACACTGTAAGAAACAAAGTTGTATGTTTGACCAGAGAAGCTAACTGGAGCTCCGTGGGTCAAGTGTCCACCTGCTGCCAAATCCATCCCCATAACCGTATCACCTGGCTCAATCAAGGCCATGTAAGCCGCACAGTTGGCTTGGCTTCCTGAGTGAGGTTGGACATTGGCGAATTTAGCACCGAAAATTTCTTTTGCACGTTCAATAGCTAAAGTTTCTACCACGTCTACTACATCAGTTCCACCATAATAACGGCGTCCTGGGTAACCCTCGGCATATTTGTTTGTCAAGATAGACCCTTGAGCTGCCATAACAGCCTTGGAAACCACGTTTTCGGAAGCAATCAACTCAATGTTGTTTTGTTGGCGTTCTTCTTCTTTGGCAATAGCATTCCAGAGATCAGCATCGTATGCTTTAAAATCGTCTTTGTCAAAAATCATAGGTCTTCTCCTTTATAGTGTGACTGGTCCTTTGGTTTGTTTTTCCAATAAGAAAATAAACTAAAAGATGCGAATAAACCGTTTCTGCACTTTATCACAAGTATAACCAACTTTTTCATAAAATGCATGAGCTCCCAGACGATGATCAGCGGAGTTTAAGCGGATAAACCCATATCCACGTCTTTTTGCTTCTTCCTCCAACCCTTGCAGTAAGCTTTTACCGATACCTTGTCCTTGCGCTTGAGGCGAAACCGCTAAGCCTAAGATATTAAATCCTGCTTTGGAATAGAGGGATTCGTAAACCTCGGCATGGACATATCCAAGTAGGACATGACTAGCTGCATCCTCATAGCCAAGTAGGAAATGATGGGAATCCTGAGATAATTTAGCTAGTTGACTAGCTGTGTCCTCTGGACTAAAAGAATAGCCCAAAGCCTCTTGGTTAATCTCACATATAGCATTCACATCTGTTTCTTGCAAATCTCTTAGCATCTCATTCCTCCTCAAAAGAAATCTCTGGCAACTGAGCAAGAATATCTTCTCGTTTAATTGCCCCTTGGCGTAAGATTTTCACCTTGTCTCCAGACAAATCCAAAATAGTCGAATCCTGTCCAGTTAGAAAAGCATCGTCCTCTAGACCCAGAACCTCTTGATCAAAATCCTCTAGAATTTGAGCAAAGGTCACTCCACTCGCCTGACCCGAGATATTGGCAGACGGCCCAATCAAGGGTCCTGTCTCTCGAATCAAATCCAGTGTAATGGGGTGACTCGGCATCCGAAATCCGACAGTTGCAAGACCAGAGTTGACCCAATAGGGAACTCGGTCATTGGCTTCGAGGATAATGGTCAAGGGACCCGGTAAAAAGGCCTCTACGAGCTTTTGTAGATAAGTTGGCTGATTCTTTGAAAAGTGTAAGATGTCCTCTAGAGAAGCGACATTAAGATTGAGTGCCTTATCTCTAGGACGACGTTTGAGTTGGTAAACATGGTCGACAGCTTTTTCGTCTAAGGCCTTAGCAAAGAGACCATAAACTGTCTCTGTAGGCAAAACAACAGCTCCGCCCTTTTCCAACTCTTGTCTAATCCTGTCCATCATCAACTACAACCATCCTATCTTGACCAAATTGGTCCTTGAGTGTTCGTACCCGTTTTTTAGGAAGATGTTTCTTAAAAAGCGCAGGAACACTTTGACCTTGTTTGTATCCAATTTCAAGGTAAATCTTACCACCATCTGTGAGATAGTCTTTTGCATCTTCCGCAATTCTACGGTAAATAGCTAGGCCATCCTCATCTGCAAAGAGAGCTAGATGAGGCTCCGAATGCAAAACATTCAAACCGACCTCTGACTCATCTTCACGAGAGATATAGGGTGGATTGGATACAATTATATCATATTTTTCAGAAATTTCTGCAAAACAATCAGATTTTTTAAAAAATATATTAAGATTTTGATTTCTAGCATTCTCTGATGCAAGCTCTAAGGCGGCTTGGGAAATATCTGCTGCTGTCACTGACCAATCTGGTCTGTTTTTTGCTAATCCAAGGGCTATGGCGCCACTTCCAGTCCCGATATCTAGGATCTTAAGATTTTCCTCAGGATTTTCTGTGAGGATGAGCTCCACCAACTCTTCTGTCTCTGGACGAGGAATCAAAACCCGCTCATCTACTTTTAACTGCATTCCAAAGAAATCTACGTGACCAATGATATACTGAGCTGGTTTGTGAACTGCTAACTGCTGGAAAATTTCTTCTACAAATTGTTTTTCGGCCTCTGTTACCTCTTGCTGAAGGGTAAAAACAAGGTCCGTAAAAGAGAGATTTTTTAAGCTACGATAGACAAAAGAGAGGCTTTCTGCTTCCTCTCCTTGTCTTATCAACTCTTCTTCAAAATCTGAAAATAATTGAGCTAATTTCATTATTTGTTTAATTCTTCTAATTTTTGTGTTTGGTCATAGAGCACCAAGGCATCTACAACTTCATCCAATTTTCCAGACAAAATGGTATCTAGTTTTTGGAGGGTCAAGCCGATACGGTGGTCTGTGACACGGTTTTGAGGGAAATTATAAGTACGGATACGTTCTGAACGGTCACCAGTTCCGATAGTAGACTTACGCTCGGCGTCTTGTTCATCTTGAGCAATCTGAGCAAAATGGTCAGCAACACGCGCACGGATGATTTTCATAGCCTTCTCACGGTTCTTCTGCTGGGTACGTTCTTCCTGCATCTCAACCTTGATATTGGTTGGCAAGTGAACGATACGCACGGCAGTCGCAACCTTATTGACGTTCTGTCCACCAGCACCTGATGCGTGGTAGATATCAACACGAAGGTCTTTTGGATCAATATCGTATTCTACTTCTTCCACTTCAGGCATGACAAGGACTGTCGCTGTCGAAGTATGTACACGGCCTTGGCTTTCTGTCACAGGGACACGTTGCACACGGTGGGCACCAGACTCATACTTGAGTTTAGAATATACAGACTGACCAGAAACCATGGCAACCACTTCTTTGAAACCACCCACACCATTCATAGAAGCTTCCATGACTTCAAAGCGCCAGCCTTGGGCTTCCGCATACTTCTGGTACATAGTTAACAAATCTCCAGCGAAAAGTGCTGCTTCGTCTCCACCAGCTGCTCCACGGATTTCAAGGATGATGTTCTTATCATCGTTTGGATCCTTTGGAAGGAGCAAAATTTTGAGTTTTTCTTCGTATTCTTCTTTTTCAGCCTTAGCGTCTTTCAGTTCCTGCTTGGCCATTTCTTCCAAGTCCGCATCTCCGCCTGATTCTTTAATCATTTCTTCAGCATCGACGATGTTTTGAAGGACTTGTTTGTACTCACGGTAGGCTGTTACCGTATCACGAGTAGAAGCCTCTTCTTTTGAAAGCTCCATGAAACGCTTGGTGTCTGATACTACATCAGGGTCACTCAGCAATTCTCCTAGTTCTTCGTAACGGTCTTCTACAGCTTGTAGTTGATCATAGATGTTCATTTTTTCTCCTTATTTCTCAATTGTTAAATCATAGATTGCTACTACTTCGTTCTCAAATATTTCCCCAGTTTCTTTAAATCCATAACTGAGGTAACAAGATCTTGCATGTTCATTTTCTGGTTCATAAGACAACCAAAGTTTATTGCCTAAACCTGCTGGCGCTGTCTGAACATAGTCCAGCACTTTATCCATAATTGGTTTAAAATATCCTTGATTTTGAAAATTCTTATCAATCATAAAACGAAATAGTAAATAATTTCCACTACTAATTCCAATCTTTTTATCATAAGCTATCATCACAAAACCTATAATTGCATCATTATCATAAACTGCCAATGGAGCTACAAAATCTCCATTTTTAGTGTAGACATATGCTTCAGCTAAACTAATTGCGTTGGTTGCAATGAATTGTTTTTGATATTCCTTGACATCCAAATTCAAAACATCAAAATAATTTTCCATTGTAACATCTCTTAGTTCAATTGTCATAGTTGTGCTCCTTGTTAGATGTTATCATTGGGGCAAAATAATGTTTACGGCAGACTGAGATATAGGTTTCATTGCCACCGATCTGAATTTGTTCTCCATCATAGACTGGCACGCCATCTTGAGTTCGCAACACCATAGTCGCCTTTTTCTTACAATACTGACAAATGGTCTTGATTTCGTCAATCTTATCTGCTAAAAGCAAGAGATATTTGGAACCTTCGAACAATTCATTGCGAAAGTCATTCTTCAAACCAAAAGCCATGACAGGTATGTCTAACTCATCAACAACACGAGCAAGGTCATAAACATGGTGACGCTTGAGAAACTGAGCCTCATCAACCAACACACAGTATGGTTTCTCAGGTAAGACTCGGATATAACCAAAGATATCCGTCGTTTCCTCAATCGCAATAGCTGGGCGTTTCATGCCGATTCGGCTCGACACATAGCCAACACCGTCACGCGTATCCAGAGCAGAAGTCATAATCACAACTCCCTTTCCTTGCTCCTCGTAGTTATAGGCCACCTTGAGAATCTCAATCGTCTTACCAGAGTTCATGGTCCCATAACGATAATACAACTGTGCCATGCTTCTATTTCACGTCCATTTCTAAATTTTTGCTACATTCTAGTATATCATAATTTTCTGAAGCTTTAAACGGCAAAATGTGGTAAAATAGAAGAAATCAAAAACTAGTGGAGGAAGCTATTATGCCATTTGTACGCATCGATTTATTTGAAGGGCGCACGCTCGAGCAAAAGAAAGCTCTTGCTAAGGAAGTAACGGAAGCTGTTGTCCGCAACACTGGAGCCCCTCAATCAGCCGTTCATGTCATCATCAACGACATGCCAGAAGGAACCTACTTCCCTCAAGGGGAAATGCGCACCAAATAATCCAGCTTAAGCAGAATTGCTTAGGCTTTTTCAATCTCCAAGTAGCATCCATTGAAGAAATAGTCTAATTTTGTTACAATTTGAAGAGATGCTTGGATACCTATCCTAAGAAAAGAAATACAAAAGGAAATAGTATGATTACACGTGAATTTGATACCATCGCTGCTATCTCTACTCCACTAGGTGAAGGAGCAATTGGTATTGTCCGCCTGAGCGGAACAGATAGCTTTGCCATTGCGCAAAAGATTTTTAAAGGAAAAGACTTGAGCAAGGTTGCAAGCCATACCCTCAACTACGGTCACATCGTTGACCCTCAAACTGGTAAGGTCATGGATGAGGTTATGGTTGGAGCTATGAAGTCTCCAAAGACCTTCACTCGTGAGGATATTATCGAGATTAACACCCACGGCGGGATTGCGGTAACCAATGAAATTCTCCAACTAGCTATCCGTGAAGGAGCTCGATTGGCTGAACCGGGTGAATTTACCAAGCGTGCCTTTCTAAACGGTCGTGTGGACTTAACACAGGCTGAGGCAGTGATGGACATCATCCGTGCCAAGACAGACAAGGCTATGAATATCGCAGTCAACCAATTGGACGGTTCTCTTTCTGAACTCATTAATAATACTCGTCAGGAAATTCTCAATACCTTGGCCCAAGTAGAGGTCAATATCGACTATCCTGAGTATGACGATGTTGAGGAAGCCACTACTGCTGTCGTCCGCGAGAAGACTATGGAGTTTGAGCAGTTGCTTACCAATCTCCTTCGAACAGCCCGTCGCGGTAAAATCCTCCGTGAGGGAATTTCAACTGCCATCATCGGACGCCCCAACGTTGGAAAATCCAGCCTCCTCAACAACCTGTTGCGTGAAGAAAAGGCCATCGTAACAGACATCGCTGGTACTACTCGAGATGTTATCGAAGAATACGTCAACATTAACGGGGTTCCTCTCAAATTGATTGATACAGCTGGTATCCGGGAAACAGATGATGTCGTGGAACAAATCGGAGTTGAACGCTCCAAGAAAGCCCTCAAGGAAGCTGACTTGGTACTTCTTGTCTTAAACGCTAGTGAGCCACTAACAGCACAAGACAGACAACTCTTAGAAATCAGTCAGGATACCAACCGCATTATTCTACTTAATAAAACTGATCTTCCTGAAGCGATTGAAACTTCGGAACTGCCTGAAGATGTTATCCGTATTTCAGTTCTAAAAAACCAAAACATTGATAAGATTGAAGAACGCATTAATGACCTCTTCTTTGAAAATGCTGGCTTGGTCGAGCAAGATGCTACTTATCTATCTAACGCCCGTCACATTTCCTTGATTGAGAAGGCTGTTGAAAGCCTACAAGCTGTTAACGAAGGTCTTGAACTGGGTATGCCAGTTGATCTTCTTCAAGTAGATTTGACCCGTACTTGGGAAATTCTCGGAGAAATTACTGGAGATGCCGCACCTGATGAACTCATTACCCAACTCTTTAGCCAATTCTGTTTAGGAAAATAAGAAAAATCCATGATCGTTCTTGCGGTCATGGATTTTATTGTAGTTATTAGTAATCTGGTCTTAAAACACCAGTTACAGTTGCCTTAGTTGCTTCGTAGTCGCCATCTACGACAACTTTGATAATGCGTTTGGCATCTTCTTCTGGTGCTGGAACTAGAGGTAATCGAGTTGGTCCAGCTTCAAATCCCATGTAGTTCAAAACTGCCTTAACAGGAGCAGGACTTGGATAAGAGAAGAGAGCATTGACCTTAGGAATGAATTTACGCTGAATAGCTGCAGCTTTCTTCATGTCGCTTTCTGCAATGGCAGTGAACATTTCGTGCATTTCGTCCCCATTTGTATGAGAGGCAACAGAAATAACCCCATCTGCACCAAGGTTCATGGCATGGAAGGCATCTCCATCTTCACCTGTATAAATCAAGAACTCTTCTGGCTTGTGCTCAATCAAGTAAGCCATATTAGCCAAGCTAGTACATTCTTTGACACCAATGATATTTGGATGGTCAGCCAAACGAAGCATGGTTTCTGGAGTTAATTCGACAACCACACGTCCTGGAATGTTATAAATGATAATAGGTAAATCTGATGCATCCGCAATAGCTTTAAAGTGCTGGTACATCCCTTCTTGAGAAGGTTTGTTGTAGTACGGTACGATAGCAAGTCCAGCAGCGAAGCCACCAAATTCTGCGACTTCTTTGACAAATTCGATCGAGTCACGTGTATCATTGGTACCTACACCCGCAATCAAAGGAACACGCCCATTGACAATCTTTTGTACAGCCGCAAAGAGTTCCAACTCCTCATCGTGGGTCAAGGTTGGACTCTCGGCTGTCGTCCCTGCAAGAAGAATGCCGTCAGTATGATGGGCCAACAGATGCTCAATCAAGGCTGGAATGGCATCAAAGTTGATGGAACCATCCTCATGGAAAGGGGTAATAAAGGCTGTGATGATTTTACACTCTTTTAAATCTTGATAAGACATGAGAAACACCTCTCTATTTCAAAGAAGGAGTTCATCTGAACTCCTAAACGATATGACTATTTTAATTCAAATTTCAACTCAGCTGTTGGACGAACCAATCCACGTTCGTGAAGCGTTTCTGCAATCTGAACTGAGTTCCAGGCAGCACCTTTGAGAAGGTTATCTGAAACAACCCACATATGGATTCCTTTTTCAGCATCTAAGTCTTTACGGATACGACCAACAAAGGTATCACGTGAACCAACAGCATTGATAGCTTGTGGATAGATTTGATGAGCTACATCATCTTCAAGAACTGCACCTGGGAAGGCTGCGATAGCTGCTTTCACTTCTTCTATTGGAGCCACTTCTTTTGTTTCAATGTAAACAGACTCAGAGTGAGCAGACAAGACAGGAATACGCACACATGTTGCAGACACTGCGATGCTATCATCTTCCATGATTTTCTTCGTTTCCTTAGTCATCTTCATCTCTTCGTAAGTGTAATCATTGTCCGTGAAGACATCGATTTGTGGAAGAGCGTTAAAGGCGATAGGATAGTGTTTCTTGTCACCACCTGAAGGCAAGATTTCCGCATGCAAATCACGTGGATTCACACCGTCATTCAAGACTTCACGGAGTTCACGTTGTGTTTCAAGAATCGCTCCCATACCAGCACCTGAAACCGCTTGGTAAGTTGAAACGATGATACGGTCCAAGCCCCATTTTTGACGAACTGGCTCAAGAGCCACCATCATTTGGATTGTTGAACAGTTAGGGCAGGCAATAATCCCGTTGTGGGCATCAAGTGCATGAGCATTGACCTCTGGAACAACCAAAGGAACATCAGGATTTTGACGGAAATAAGATGTATTATCTACTACTACCGCTCCAGCTTGAACTGCGTATGGTGCATACTTAGCTGATGTCGAACCACCTGCTGAGAAGAGTGCAATATCAACACCCTCAAAAGCGGTCTCAGTCGTTTCTTCAATCGTAATATCTTGGTCTTTAAATTTCAAAGTCTTGCCTGCTGAACGTGCAGAAGCAAGGTAACGAATTTTATCGATTGGAAGTGTTGATTCTTCCAACATTTTTATCATCTGAGCTCCGACAGCACCTGTCGCGCCGACTACAGCAACTGTATATCCCATAAATAACCTCTTTCGGAATTTTCTAAAAATTTCTATAATAGATGTATTATACTACTTTTTCCAGAAATTGAAAAGCATTTTTGGGTTATATTTTCTGAAAATTAAAAATCCCTAGTCATTGACCAGGGACTAAGAGGCATCTTCATGTGATGAGCAGGTTCACACAACTCATCAAGGTCCGCTCCTGCGTTATGACCTCCTTATGCTCAATAGCATTCCGAAGACTGCCTATCGACTCATCGCATCTACTATTCTACTAGATAGAGTCACTTTTGTCAACAGCCAAAACTCTTTGCTTCATTTATACAGGTGCATAAGAAATATCTTTGAAAAATTTGGGTCAGACATAACAAAAACCCTTGTAAATAAGGGTTTTTGTATCTATTTAATGCTAATTGCCGGGATTGAACCGGCGACCTCATCCTTACCATGGATGCGCTCTGCCAACTGAGCTAAATCAGCTTACCTAAAAAGTATACTATAGTTCTATGTTCTTGTCAAGCGCTCTCTTTTAATTTATGGAATGAAAAAAGCTAGACTTATCAAGAATCTAGCTTATAAACTTCTTATTTTGTTAGATCGATTCGCTGTCCCAGTTTACCAATCAAAATCGCTCCCACTATAAGTGATGCAAACTCACCAATTCCAGTAGAGAACCATGTGAAGAAGAAGGGAGCTTCTGTCAAGATATGAAGTTCGGCTGCAATGGTAATCATTGAAATGGAGAAGAGGATTGAAAAGAAGAAATGATCTTTTCGAATCAATCCGTTAAAGAGGTAATCTTTGCTGTATTTTGCAAAGAGCCATACACCTAGACTAAGGAAAACTAAGGTAGAACCTCCACCGACAAAGACATCAATTATACCAAAACTAAAGAAATTAGCAATCATACAACCAATCGTCACACCGATGATGTATTTAGGGTTGTAAAATGCCAAGAAATTCAACATTTCTGAAATACGGAACTGATACACCCCAAAACTAAGAACATTGATTGGTGGCGTAATAGTCAAAACTACATAAATAGCAGCAACAATAGCAATATCTGCTATGTCACGAACAGTTAATTTTTTCATGTTTTCTCCTTTAGCGGTTTCCCGCGTAAAATATGCTTGGTGAAAGAAGCTAAGCACCAAGGGTTGAGATTATCAACCTTACTAGTATAGCACATTAGCCAGCTTTATGCTATACTAAAATCATGAAAAGACTAATAAAAGCTTTCTTTGATAACGAAATCCTCTCCTACCTATTTTTTGGTGGTGCTACTACTCTGGTTTCTATTGTATCACGTTTGGTTATTTACCATATCAGCCACCAGGAAATCCTTGCAACTGCCCTTGCAAATTTTATTGGGATTCTCTTTGCCTTTCTCACAAATGATACAATTGTCTTTAAACAAGAGAGAAGGAATTGGCTAACTCGCCTAGCTAAGTTTTTCTTAGCTCGTCTCTCTACTCTTGGACTGGACCTTCTTTTAACTTATATCTTTGTTACAGCCTTTCCTGATATTATTGGCCAGTTTGTTGAATATAATATAGATAGAGTTAATACGGTTGAAACTATCCTAGCGCAAATTTTGATCATCATTTTAAATTATATTTTCAGTAAAATCTATATTTTTAAAGGGGGCAACTGACCACTTTGAGCGTTCAAGTTGCTTTTTGTCACAATTTAGGATATAATAAATCAGAAAATTAGGAAAGGAATTTATGAAAATGTTAAAGGATCTTAAAGCATTTTTGCTTCGTGGTAATGTTGTTGACCTTGCTGTCGGTGTGATCATTGCCTCTGCATTTGGTGCTATCGTTACTTCATTTGTTAACGATATCATCACTCCACTTCTATTGAACCCAGCTTTGGAAGCTGCGAAAGTACAAAACATCGCTGAGCTTGCATGGAATGGTGTTACATATGGTAAATTCTTAAGCGCTGTTATCAACTTCCTTGTTGTGGGTACAGTTCTCTTCTTCGTTATCAAAGGTATTGAAAAAGCTCAAAACCTTCGTAAGAAAGAGGAAGTGGTTGAGGAAGCACCTGCTGCTCCAACTGAACTTGAAGTTCTTCAAGAAATCAAAGCTCTTCTTGAGAAAAAATAAAACAGATAAAGGATCTAGCTTAAAGCTAAATCCTTTTTTCTTTACTCTTTTGGTAACTTCCCAGCCTTTTCGAGCATTTTCTTAATCAAGTAAGGCATCTTCACATTCTCACGGCCTTTTTTCTCAATGAGTTTTTTGACAAATTCTGGCATCTGAAGGTCGTCTGTCTCCTCCATAATATCCTTTGTAGTTGCTGACGGTGCTAACTCATCGAAGGTTTCTTCTTCTGGAAGAAAAGCTTTAAATTCTTTGTGTTCATTGGCTCTTACAGTAGCAACTAAAGCGTCAATTAAACGGCTATCCGTATTGGGCATAGGTGGACGATGGTAGGTGACACCTATTTTTTGACACAAATCATAACATTCCACATCATTATCAAACAAGACTTCGATGTGCTCACTGATAAAACTAATCGGAATAAAAATATAATGTTCTGGATGTTGCTTTTGTTCTCGTAAATATTCTAAGACATCTGGCTTGATCCAAGGGATTCCAATATCGCTTTCGCTCTGCCAAGTATTGGTATACTGGTCGGCTGTTAGGCCGAGTTGTTCAGCAATTAGCTTGCTATTATCGAAAATCTGGTCGATATAAGGATCTCCATAATCCAAGGCAAAAATGGGAACACTGTGTGCCGAAAAGATTACCTTGAAAGATTCTTCTCCCACATGGTTCCGTAAAATTTTGATAATCTCATCTGTCCAGAAGTCCAGCAAAGCCTGTTGTTGATACCAGTCCTTAATGACTAAAAATCGGATCTGCTGGCTTTCCAGAAACTTTTCATACCCCATGACTGAGTAAAAAGAATAATGAGGTTCCAAAATCAAGCAGATACATTCTTCAACACCATCAGCTTCCATCTGCTTGATCACGTCTGGAATAAAGGGACGAGAAAATTTGTTGGCAAAGTAGATACCGTACTCCTCGCCTAAACGTTCCTTGACTAAATCAACCTCCTCACGTGTAATCCGCTGCAAGGGTGTCCCGCCGATAAGGACATAGTTGTCATAGAGAGTCTGGATCTCGTGGTCTTGGGGTCTAACTCCACGACGAATGTTTGTAAAAAATTCTGCTACTCCTTCAAAACTAATCTCCTCTGGAGATCCAAAGGTCATCATTAATATTGCTTTTTTCATGTTATCATCCTTATGATATTATTTTCACTATCTATTCTATCATGAAAGAAAAAAATAGTAAACGCTTCCGACGTCTACTATTTCTTTTGTTCTTTAGTCTTTTTATCTCGTCTCATGATTAGGATGATAACAACAAGGAGTAAAATAACGATAATCAGGAGAAGAAAGGCAAGGATATAAATCCAATGCGTTGTTAGCCCTTGATCGAAATACCGCGTCCCTACAGCTTCTCCACTTTTATCCTGGGCTGCTTTTACTGGTGCATCCGTTATTTTAGCTAATAGGATATGTCGTCCGTTGGTAATGTTAAGGAAACAGGTGCTTAACAAAACAATCTTGTCCGTTGAGGTCAAGGAGACATCTCGCTTGTACTTGGCTTTACTTAGCAAATATTGATAGTAAGCCTGGTGTTCCTCATCGTTGGAACTCAAAGTTCGGTAAATCTCCGTGTCATAGGCGTCTACTTCTAAAATCCCAAAAATCTCCAGACCACGTTCACGGCCATTGTAGTAGATAGAGCCATAGCGATGCATTTCAAAAAAATCTTGATCCGCAAATTTTTGAATCTCCCCAAACATAGCACCAGAAGCCATGGAGTGACCATAGATGATGGTGTTAAAGTCAGTAAAGTTTGGATTAAAACGATAGTCTAGAAAAATAGACCCTGACACAGTATAATCGCCAAAAGCATTGCGGTCAAGGTATTTGACATTGTCCTGACTCTGCAAGAGGGGATAGTCTACCTTGGTCCCATCAAGGCTAATCCAACCACAAACATCCTTGTTGAGGTGCTGCAAGGTTTCAAAGCCCGTACTGCTGGCATCCTTTTCAATGGGATTATAATGATCGTAGTCACTCGCAAGGACCCTATCAGCTGTAAAAAGACAGAAAAAAACTAGAAAGAGGGATAGAATGACCTTTATAACTTTGCGACTTGTACTTGTTTTCATATTTCCTGCTTTCTCCTTTCTAGCCTTGAAAATAAAAGAGCAAGAGAGGCTATCCCTTTCTCTTTTATTGGTAGTTTAGTCAGTAATGGTATCTGCTCCTTCTTCCTTTGCTTCTCTTCTACGACGCAAGATCAAATAGAGGATGATGAGCAAGAAGATCAATAGCAAGAGCAAGATAAACAAGATGATGTACCATATCCACAAAGGAATCGATGAGAGAAATCGTCCGAGCGACGAATCATCAAAGACACTATAAGGGAATGGTTTTGATTTTTTCGTATGGAAGGTGTTCTTTGGAACCGTATCCGTAATCTTGGCAACTACGATATGTCTCCCATTTGTTACGTCTAGGAAACAGGTACTGAGAAGGATGATATGGTCATTTGGCCCCAGTGTAATGTCTCGTTTGTGAATGGCAACCGAGAGTAAGTGATCGATATATTCTTGGCGCCGATCATCCCCATTAATACCTGGATCGTAGATGTTAAAGTCATAGGCGTCCACCTCGAGCATTTCAAAGATTTCAAGACCTTTTTCAACGCCATTATAGTAAATACTGCCGTAGCGATGCTGGTCAAAGAATTCCTTATCAGAAAACTTTGCTACATCTCCAAACATAACCCCATTTTCTACATGGTGTCCGTAGATGATGGTATTAAAGTCCTCGAACTTGGATTCATTTCGAGCCTCAAGGAAAATAGCTCCTGTAGCTGCAAATTCTCCCTTGGAATCTTTGTTCAGGTACTTTTCATTGTCTTTGGCTTGGACTAAGGGATAGTCGATATTGGTGCCATAGACATTGATCCAACCGAGAACCTCTGGATTGACTTGCTGTAGCTTGTGAAAGCCAGAAAAACTAGCAAGCTCATCTTTCTCAGTAGTACTCACTGGTTTATAGGCCTCATACTCACTTGATGAAGCCTGAGAATAGACCTGATTGGCATCCCAAAGAGCGTAGAAACCAAAGAGAAAGACTAAGGCCGCCAAGAGGAGCAAGATATGATTTATCAACGCATCTACAGCAAGGACCAGACGCCTAGACAAACTCCTTTTTGGTTTCTCACGCTTGATTTTCATCGGTCAAACCAGTTGCTTAAGCTTGTCTGCGTTTTTTAGACAAAACAACAAATCCAGCCAAACCAAGACCAATCATCAAGATGAAAGGAAGATTGTCAATCAAGAGACCAGTAGGGGTAACGTCTGGTAAGCTATTTGTGATAGTGTTATCGTTGGGTTTTTCACCAACAAGGATACTATCTTGAGTGAAATTTGTAGAAACTGTACCAGCTTGATTTTTTGATGCTCCGTTCTCCTTATATGCAGCTGAAGCTGTATAACCTTGAGATCCTGTTTCAACCAATTTATAACGAGTACCTGCAGGAATTGTGTCAAACACCAAAGATTGATCGTGGCGTAGTGTTATAGTTGTTTCTTGACCATAGACAAATGTTTTTGAGGTTTCACCGATTTTACCAGTGATGGATTGTGAAGTTTCTGTAGATGCTTTGGTAAAAGTAAGCTTGAAAGTGAAATCTTTTGATTTATCTGCAGTAGCACCTGACACAACTTTTTTAATTACTAAAGATTTAGCATTTGGATCAACTTTTGAAACATTTGGTTTATTAGGGTTTGGTTCATTTGGATCTGTAATTTTACCAGCATTTTTACGATAGATGTTAGTGAAAAGATCATATTTGTAAGTAGTTCCACTTTCAGATGGTTTTACTTTACCATTCACACTTGGGGATACTTGTTTAAAATACACAGAAGAAATATATGTTCCTCCTGTAGTTTTGTTCTTAACAATAACGTGCATTTCATAGTTGCGATTATCATATGTCATAAAATCAATAGGTGAACCATTTTTTTGAATAACATTCCAACCAACATTTTGTTTTTCAGCAACAGTATAGACATATTCACCAGCATGTGTATAGTTCACTTCTCTAAAAATATCGCCGGTTTCTTTCTTAATGTTAGTTTGGCCAGTTGCTAAAACGTCTGTTCCAGAATAAGATACATTTTTATCTGTAATTTGACCATTAGAAGAATCAATCGTTTCATAAGGTGCACCATTTGATGATGTACCAGTTTTTGGGGTGAAAGTAAATGTAAAAGTTGCTTCAGGTGTTGTAATTCCTTCCGCAATATTCAACACCTTATTAATAGAAACTTTTGCACTTGTTTCACCATTTGCTTTGGCAGTTGCCACATCATTATCATCCGCAAATGTTGGCACTCCTCTAAAGACCGACAAGGCGGTTACAGCTGCAATGCTTGCAGTAACTAATTTTTTCAAAAATGTTTTTTTCATGATTATTCCTTTTATTTTTAAATTTCTTTTTTCATAAATTACCATCAAAAGCCCCGTCGCCTTAGGACTGTTACCACCTTGCCATGGGTATCCTGTATAGGAATGGTTCCAAAAGCACGACTATCTACAGCCGTTGTTCGATTGTCTCCGAGGACAAAGAGTTGTCCTGCTGGGACTTTCATTGGGAAGGTAGCCCCTTCCTTATAGAGCAGCGTTTCTTTGTAGATATCCTGCTCTTGTTGAGGAGAACCGTTGATGATGAGACCATTTTCGTTTATATCGATCGTACTTCCTTCGGTTGCTATGACACGCGCCACTCTTTCCTTGCCCTTATAACTATAGACGAGCAGATCACCAATCGAATAACGTTTATCCAACCTATAGTAGACAACCAAATCGCCATCTTTCAAGGCTGGCTTCATGCCATCGTCATTGTATCTCAATAGTCCAAAGACAAAAAAGTAAAGGGTGGCCAGTACAAACCCAACCATCAGAAGCTTACTGACTAAGTAGAGGATATCTCCCCATACACTCGGCGGAGACTTATCCCGATTGACTTGTGTTACTGTTTTCTTATGTTTCTTTTTAAGTAGCATTATTTTCTCCTATGTACCACTAGATATCCGAGTAGGATTGTAAAGAAGATTCCCCCTAGAGGAAGGATTATTCCTAACATGAGTGTACTGCTGAGGAAGTCAACTCCGGTTTCAGGCACGCTATTCTTATTATTCGTGACTGTCGCGGACTTGTCTCCATCCAGCTTGCCTTCTTGATTTTCATAAGATACCTGATATCCACTAGAAGAGTTTGATTCCTCTTCTACGGTATAGTGACTATTGAGTGGAAGTCCATCAATTTTTATGGTTTGATCTTTGTTTAGATCAATAGACACTCGACCATTCGTAAATTGCAGAGGGGTTCTTTTATTATTTACCGTTGCAGTATAGGTTCCATTCAGTGGACTATTCTGAGCATCCCTAATGTTAATGGTAATCTTGAAGGATTTTAATAGGTTGGCAAATACACCCGTAACCTTTTTTGTAACTGATAAACTTGGAAGCTTGTGATTCGTGACAATACTGGTTTCGTCTTTATTCAGATCGCCCTCTTGATTCTCATATGTAACGTGGTAACCGTTCGTTGATGCCGCTTCTTCTTCAACCTTGTAATGGGTTCCTCGAGGAAGATAGCTTAGAATACCTTTCCAACGTTTTCGTTTTTCGACACGGATCTCCGCTTCTCCATTCACAACAGTTATATCGCCAAAAGTTCCATTCAATGGCTTAGAATCAGGAGAGGTTAGTTTTACCTTAATCCTAAACTCCTTGTTCAAGTTATTTTCAGCTTCCAACACTTTCTTAATCGTCAGACTTGGCAATTGTTTATAGATTACCTTGAAGGATGGTTTAGTTTCTGTACCAACATTTTTTATTTCTTTGGTAAAGGCGGGGACGTCTGGTGCAATTAAATCGTATTGATATCCTTTGGCAACTTTTTCAAAGTTCCTCGTTTCATTAGATACGTTTTTACTAACATTCACATTGGTCTTTCGATAGTCTTGATTATCAGGACCTCCGTTCTTGTTCTTTTGAACCAGTTTCAGTTCAACATTACTCGGTTGATCAGCTGTAATGACAGTTCTCGCACCCGTCACACCTTGCCATTCAACTTCCACTGGTACCGTTAATGGATCCGAAGGCTTAAAGGTTGGGTTGTCAGAGTATTCTTTGGTCTTGGTTTGGGAGGTGCCTATTCCATAGGAATAGGTGACACTGGCACCTTTATTGGAATAGAGTTTATTGACATCAGAACCTTCAGCATCACCAGCCTCTAGTTTTTTATCACCTGCAATGGCATCCAGAGCATCTTGACTAGATGTAACAGTGAATTTGAGGACATATCTAGCTCCATCTTCTAAGGAATAATTCGGAGAAAAGTTAGCCGTAACTTCCACTAATCCTTCTGCCGTTGTCTTGGTATCAAAAGTTACTTGCTCTTCGGTTAATGTTTCACTGCTACCATCCTTTTCTTTCACTACACGAAACTCTGACGATCCGTTCGGTAATAGCTGGACATACTTAGAAAGAACATCCTTGATGGTCACGTGGTGGATTCCCAGTGGCAGAATCTTATCAGTGATATCTTTGAAACTGTCTTGTAACTGGTCTTCATCATTTGCAGAGAATATTTCATTTGGAATGGAGGCATTATGTTGCCTCATATAATATTGCAGACTGGTAATACTGTCGACATTGTTTGAATAACGAAATTTAATTGAATAGAAACCATCAAGTGTTGGAGCCAAGCTATATGATAGACTATTTAGATTATTATTTAATCTATCCCAAAACCACTGGGGAGCTGTTTCGATATTAGGATCCTCGTTATTGTAGTTATATATAGTGTAACCATTGGCATCGTAGACCATATTCGCAAAGCCATCTGAAAGCAAAATAACGACTTTCTTAGCATTAGATCTTGCACTTCCCATTAACTGGTTGGCCAAGGTTAATCCAGCCCCAATATTGGTCCCGGTACCAATACCTGACTCAGTACCAATGGAATTACCTCCTGCAATACTCATGTTGTATACCGCTGTTTTAGCAGCACGAGCATTGTTACTCCATCCTAAAATCGTGTTAGCATCATCCCATGGTGAAACGCCATCATAGTATTTTGTCATCCGTTCATAGGGCCAGTATGGTCTAAAAAGTCTCCATTTATTTCCATCCCAATACTGATCATTCTTTTTATTGTCAATTTTCCCACCAAATCCTACCATAGATAACCGGTTATTAGAATTGGATAGAATGGTATCAATTAAGCCCTTACGACCATTTGTTCCTCTTAGAGTATTTTTCAATGCGTCAATCCGACTGATCGTCCGTCCATCAAAAGATTGGACATCCTGATTCTGCATACTTCCTGAGAGGTCTGCTACTAAAACAACATCCAAGGGATCCGTTTGGGTCTCCGTTCCCAGTTTGGACGTGATATCCAATGACAACTCATACTTGTCATCCTGTCCCGATATCGGAGTAATTGTCTTGTGAAGGGTTGTCTGAGGTTCTGTAGTAGAATCAGCATTTAACAGGCTTATCGGAGCACACAAAAAGAGAATAGCTAACAGTGTAACTAAACGGCGCGCAATAATTTGAACTTTCTTAAAATCGAAGCGAATGTTCATTTTATTCTCCTTAACTAGAATGTAGTAATATTGTTACTATATCAATGTAGGACATTTACAAGATAATTGTACAATAAAGTTCACGCAGTGTCAATTAATATGATTAATTTTATATTATGTTAATTAATAAAAGAGTATGATTCTTCTTTGTCTTTCAAACTATTCTATGGTAAAATGAAAAAAGAATAAAAAAATCTCATAAAATATCAATGCATATATTTTATTCTAGAATATCCAAAATTTCATTTAAAAGTCTATTGAATTTGAATTATTATATTTTTTCAAAATTCATGAAATTTTCAGAATAAGGTTTTTTCCGAAGTTTGCATTCTATTTTATGATTGTTAAAGGAGTTTTTATGACTTATCCGAACCTTTTAGATCGTTTTTTGACCTACGTTAAGGTCAATACGCGATCTGACGAACACTCTACTACTACTCCAAGTACGCAAAGCCAGGTAGATTTTGCGACTAACGTTCTTATTCCTGAAATGAAACGTGTCGGTCTGCAAAACGTCTACTACCTTCCAAATGGTTTTGCTATTGGTACCTTACCAGCTAATGATCCTAGCTTAACACGCAAGATTGGCTTCATCTCCCACATGGACACAGCTGACTTTAATGCTGAGGGAGTTAATCCGCAAGTCATCGAAAATTACGATGGTGGAGCTATCGACTTAGGAGATTCTGGTTTTAAACTCGATCCGGCCGACTTCAAGAGCCTTGAGAAATATCCAGGCCAAACACTCATCATAACCGATGGCACGACCTTGCTGGGTGCTGATGACAAGTCAGGGATTGCTGAGATTATGACTGCTATTGAATATCTGACTGCTCATCCCGAAATCAAACACTGTGAGATTCGAGTTGGTTTTGGTCCAGATGAAGAAATTGGCGTTGGAGCTAACAAGTTTGATGCAGAAGACTTTGACGTTGACTTTGCCTATACTGTTGATGGTGGTCCGCTAGGAGAACTTCAGTACGAGACTTTCTCAGCAGCTGCTGCTGAGCTTCATTTCCAAGGGCGCAATGTCCACCCTGGTACTGCAAAGGGTCAAATGGTCAATGCCCTTCAGCTAGCAATTGATTTTCATAATCAACTTCCTGAGAATGACCGACCTGAACTAACAGATGGTTACCAAGGTTTCTATCATCTTATGGATGTGTCAGGTAGTGTCGAGGAGGCGCGTGCAAGCTACATCATTCGCGATTTTGAAAAGGATGCCTTTGAAACACGTAAAGCAGCTATGCAGTCTATTGCTGACAAGATGAATCAAGAACTTGGGAATGATCGCGTGACCTTGACTCTGACTGACCAGTACTACAATATGAAGGAAGTCATTGAGAAAGACATGACACCCGTTACCATTGCTAAAGCTGTTATGGAAGATTTAGGTATCACGCCAATTATAGAACCAATTCGTGGTGGAACAGATGGGTCTAAGATTTCCTTTATGGGAATTCCAACTCCAAATATCTTTGCTGGTGGTGAAAACATGCATGGACGTTTTGAATACGTCAGCCTTCAAACTATGGAGCGTGCGGTGGATACCATCATTGGCATTGTATCTTATAAAGACTAAAAAAGACGAGGTAGCTCAGCTACTTCGTCTTTCTTTTTATTCATTTGGTTGAGCACTTGTCTCAGACTCACTTTGCGCTTGCTTTTCTGTTGGTTTAGAAGTAGCTGTTTCACTGTCTTTCTCAGACTTAGATTGGCTGCCAGTTTCACTTGCTTTTGAACGAAGTTCTTGGTTCAAGCTAATGATTTCTTTAGCTAGAGTGAGGAGGCCTTCTTTATCACTGCTTTTGGCTGCAAGTTGATCAAAAAGGGCATCGACACGTTCAAAGTCAGCATCGGATCCTTTGTTATCCTCTAAGTACTTGTGAAGAGAGAGCAAGACATTATAGAGTTTTTGGTAGATGATCACCGTTTGTGGATCTTGTTCCGCTTCTTTTTTCTCTCGTTGGATAGTCGCTGCAATACGATTCAAGAGATCCTCAAGTTGTGTTTTAGCTTCGTCAAGGTCTGCATTTTCCTTTTCAGTAGCCGCTTTGATATTAGCTGCTTCTTCAGCTAGGGATTGTTTGACACCATCTTCTTTGACACGTGCTAGGAGTTGGGCAGCTTTAGTTAGGAGAGCATCCACTTCTTCCTTCTTAACATGGCTAACCCGCTCTTCTGGCATAAAATCACCGTAGAGTTCTTTTAAGAATTCATAGATGGCAGTCTTAGCAGTTTGACTATCTACTTTTTCCGTATCTAGAATAGTCTTACCAGCTTTTGTAGAAACTGGTTCTTCTTTGAGAGCTTCTTCTACTTCTAGCTTAGTTTGGTAAATAGTTGGGAATAGCTTGTTCAAGTCGGTTGCTTTGAGGAAAGATTGTGACTGGTAAAGTTCCCATGTCAACTTGGCAACACGGTTCCGAAGTTCTTCTCTCAAACGACCATCAGATACATGTTCATAGAAATACTTGATGTACTCTACTGTTGTAACCCCTGTTCGATCTCGGAAATCTTGCAAGGCCTGCAGTTTCGCTTCAATCGCAGCCAACTCTGTCTCATCCTGTGCTAGTTTTGCTTCCTGCAAATGTACCAAAAGATCTTTCTTAGGCAAGCCATAAGTATCTGTATCCAATGTATTGATCTTATCTACTAGGGCTTGGTACTTCTTATCTAAAGGTGAAGTTTCAACCGGTGCCACACTTTGATCCACATGGATGTATTGTTTATCAAAGAGATCCAAGGCTGCTAGATATCCAGCAGTTGAGTTTGTTGCCAGTTTTTTCATATTTTCGGTGAATTGCCCCAAAGCAAGTTCAACACGTCTCTGCATGATTGGCTGGTCTTTGTAGAGACTTCTGCTATCTGCTAACAGTTGATCCACTTTAGATAGAACTGTTTGTTCATCAAACGCTCCAGGTTGATAGGTCGATTGTAGGGCCGGAATCTTATTTTTCAAAGCTACTTCATAGCCCTTGGTTTGAACCTTGATGTAGTGATTGTGGTCTCCGTGAGGAATCACAAAACTACTATTTTCTACTTGCAAACTATAAGGAGATACCCCATCACGTAGTGCAGTCGTATACAGTTCATTTAGGAAATCCAGTTCTGGATTTCCAGTTTGGAGAGGAATACGAACATGTTCTTTTCGAACGGCATAGGGATGGATATGGGTTGGATCATAGGCTTGATCCGGATTTCCAAAGACAAAGAATCCATTTGAAATACGAATCGCTTCGAGCGGAACCCCGTAGGTCTGTGAGATATACTTGATTTTTTCTTCATCGCTAGCATCTCTTGAGAAACTTTCCACAGTCTTTGCAAGTGGTTGAACGTGCTGAGGCTGATGATTTTCTTTCAAGTGATTTTGGGCAGCTTTGATTTGGGCTGCAGTCAAGTCCTTCTTAAAGAAATAATGAGCGTGATCTCCATGAGAAACTACAAACCCTTGCTCATCTTCACTAATAACTCGGTCAGCTGCAAAACTATGATCATGTTCTTCACCGTGGTGATGGTCATGCTCCTCTCCATCATGGTCATGATCTTCATGGTTGGTATCCTGGCTTCCATGGTCACCGTCTTGGTCATAAGAATGATTTGGCTGAGCTGGATGCTCTGCTGGTTTGCTTGGATTTTCTAAAGGTGTTGGCTTCCCACTGTCGCTAGATAAAGGAATCATACGCGCAATCTTTTCTTCCAATGCAGAAAGCTTTGTATACGGAATGAAATGATAGTGATTTCCATGAGGAATCGCTACGCCACTTGGTGTTCTGCTTGCAATCTTAGCAGGGTCAAAAATCAAGCCATCTGATTCAGCATAACGTTGATTACTTGGAAGAGCATAGAGTTGCTGCAATAGACTCTGAAGGCTCTCTTCTGGTTTGCTTGGTGTTTCAGCTTCTTGACTCAGATTGCTAGTTTGACTAGTTGTGTTTGAACTCGGACGATAGTCAGTCACACTTGCTTGTTTTCTAGTTCCAGAGAGGTAGGCTTGGGCAGCAGCCAATTCGCTAGCAGACAAGGAACTCTTTGGAATGTAGTGGTAATGTCCACCGTGAGGAACGATGTAAGCATCACCAGTATCCTCTATAATATCAGTTGGATTAAAGATGTAGCCATCATCTGTAGTATAACGGCCTTGAGATTGAGCAAGTGCCACTGCACTGTTAGAAGTTGGTGCATCGTGAGTATGACCTTGTTTTTGGCGCTCAATTTCGTCCTTCGTACGAATATTATCAGCATGAGCCGCATCTTTAAGGTAAACATAATACTTACCATCCACCTTGATAATATAGCCACCCTTGATTTCGTTGACAATATCAGCGTCTTTCAGTTGATAATTGGCATCTTTCATCAACAGTTCTTCGCTGAAAATAGCGTCAAAAGGAACTTTACCATTGTAATAATGGAAATGATCACCATGTGAAGTCACATAACCTTGATCGGTGATTTTCACAACAATTTGTTCAGCCTGAATGTCTTCTTTTTTGCTAACTTGATCTGGTGTCTGATTCTCTGTTTTTTGAGTGTCTTGCTTCCCATCGACATAAGACACACGGTTATTATCTTTTTTTCCTTCTACCTGGTGTTGGTTCAATGCATAGATGCAAAGGCTTAGGGAAAGGACAAGAGCCGATCCTGCTACAATATATTTCTTCTTCATTTTTATCATCTCCTCATTTTAATTCTTCTGCAAGAACATTCATATTTTCTTCTAGATTTTCTAAGTAAGTTTTGTCATTTTCAGGATCTGCTTCTAAAGGATTGAGGGTCTTTAGGCTAACTCCTGTTGATTTGACCAAAGTCTCAGCGACTTTAGAAGAAGCATTGCTCTCAGTAAAGATGGTTTTAACCTTATAGGTCTTAACGAATTCCTGAATTTCTGTTAGTTGTCTCGGACTTGGTTCTTGTTCAGGGGAAATCCCTGCTATACCAAGTTGTTTCAAACCAAAGCGTTTAGCGAGATAAGAAAAGGCTGTGTGTTGTGTAACAAAGGTCTTTTGACTCGCTTTTTCAAAAATAGGCTGGTACTTCTTAGTCAATTCTTGGGCTTTAGCGATAAAGTTTTTAGCATTCTTTTGATACGTTTCCTTATTAGAACTATCAATCTCCGAAAGTTTGTCAGCGATAATCTGAGCTTCTTCACCTGCTTTTTCTGGATCTAACCAAGTGTGAGGGTCGTAGAGTGTTTTTTCATCAATACCGTCACCAGCTTCTACATCTTCTAAACCTGGAACACGCTCCAAGGTCATTCCTTCAGAAGCTTCTAAAACCTTAACTTTTGAGTTTTTCAAGTTAGGATCTAGACTTCCAGCCCAAGATTCGAGCGTATGAGAGTGGTAGACAAAGACATCTGCGTCATAGATAGCAGCAATGTCATTTGCTGACGGTTCAAAGGAGTGAATCCCACTACTTGACTGAATCATCCGTACATCATTCAAGTCCCCTGATACCTCTTTGACCATGGCATAGATAGGGTAAAAACTTGTTACAATCTTCATCCCTTTTGCTTCTTGTTTTTCTTTTTGGCTACATGCTCCTAAGACAAGAACCAGCAGACTTGCCACTAATAATAGAAATGTTCTTTTTTTCATCATTACTCCTTAACTAGTATTTAACCATTTAATTAACTAGTAAATAGTTTATCTTTATTTACACCATATGTCAAGATATTTTACATATTTTCATGAAAAAAATGAGAACTAGAACTTACATTCTGTTCTCATTTTCGATTTTAACTTTTCTAGTTCTCCTATCCTGTTTTTAGGATCTAGAAAATGCTTCTACCTTTACTTGCTCTCCTTTAATAAAGCCAACAACTTTTCAGCATCAGCCATAATGGTATTGTTATCCTGAGCACCAAATAGCAGGTTATTTTTTAAGCCAGTGAGAGTTTCTTTGGCATTGGACTTGATAATGGGGTCTTGGATCTTTGCAAGTAACGCTTCAGCCTCTTTCAACTTCGCTTCAACCTTTTCAGTCTCGACCTGAGGTTCTTCTGGTTCCTTTGGTGATTCTTCTTCCGGCTCCTCAGTTGGTTTTGGAGATTCTGGTTTCTCACTTTGAGGCTTCTCTTCGCGTGGCTTTTCTTCCTCAGGTTTGTCTGTCCGAGGTTTCTCCTCTGATGGTTTTTCCGTTTGATTGTTATCAGCTTGACCATTTTGGTTTCTTTGAACATGGTCACTTGCATTGCCCCAACCACTATCTGAATGCGGACGTTCGTTTGGATGTTCGACATAGTACTTGACAGTCGCAAAGAGATCTTCTAGACTATACCCCTTAGGTGCCTCATAAAGTCCTTCGTCAAACCACTCAAATTTGATGTTATGGTAATGATCATAATGAGGAATGATTAAACTACCGTTTTTAACTTCCACGGTATGTTGGAGATTGTAAGGCATACGATCAAGTGGCACCTTCTTAGCCGCTTTCACGCGATTGTAGATAGCTTCTGCTCCTTTAGCATCCGTATTTCCTGAACCCTGATGATCTGTTGAAGGAGGAGTCAAACCTTTCTCTTTAGCATAAGCCTGGGCTGCCGCTCTTTCGGCTTCAGACAAACTATCTTTCTTAATCCAATGACTGTGGGTCATATGTGGAGTTACATAGGCATCCCCCTCATCACTGGTGATATCACGAGGATCAAAGATATAGCCATCTTCTGTTGTATACTTGCCTGCCAACTTGGCTACCTGAATCTCATCATCAGTGTAGGCAATTTGCGCATTTGGTTTTCCTAGACGTTCTGGATGACGAATCGGTGCTAGAAAGGCCAAGATATCATCCACCAACTTGACTTTATCACTTGAGGCATCATTGAGACGTTCCAACAGTTTATCCAAAGTGTCAAATTCAGCTTGACGCCCTTTATTAGCAAGTAAGTCTTGATGAATTCTTGCTAGCAAGTCATAAGCCTTATTGTAAAATCCTCGATCACCAGATGGGAGGTTGGTTTTCTTAGCTCCGAGTTTATGAGACAAACTTTCTTGCTTGGCTAGTTTACTATCAATGGCTGCTGCAGTTTCTGCTGAAAGTTCCTTGGCAGGAATATAACGAGAGATTCCATTCTCCTCAAATACATAGCCATCAGCTACTTTTCGAATCACCTGTTTAACCAATTTTTCATCAATTGGATTGCTTGGAGTTGGTTGAGGAGTTGGTGCAGGTTGTGGGCTTGGACTAGGTTCCGGAGTCGGTTGTGGACTTGGTTGTTCTGGTCTTGAATCCGGCACCCTATGGCTCGAACTGTACTGTAGAGGAATAATACGAGCGATTCGTTCTTCCAATTCAGACATCTGTGTATAAGGGATGAAATGGTAATGGTTCCCATGAGGCACAGCAACTCCTCTAGCTGTTCGACTTGTAATCTGTGCTGGGTCGAAGACAAGGCCATCAGATTCTACGTGTCGTTGGCTGAGCGGCAAGGCGTAAAGTTGTTTCAGAAGGCTATCAATATCCTCATCACTTTGACTTGCTTGACTATCGTCACTACTGTTGTTAGATGTGTTCGTGTTCGTATAGCCACTGCCTTGGTTATTATAGGATGGGCTCCATCTATCTACATCGCTGCTAGCACTGTTGTTATTGGTACGGCGATAAGTAGGCGCCTTTGATTGGCCACTTCTACCAGATAGAAAGGCTTCTGCAGCAGCCAATTCGCTGGCTGATAACTCGCTCTTAGGAATGTAATGGTAATGGTCGCCATGAGGAACGATATAAGCATCACCAGTATCTTCAATGATATCGGATGCATTAAAGATGTAACCATCATCTGTGGTGTAGCGTCCCTGTGAACGTGCCAAGGCTACCGCACCATCGTTTGCTGAAGTCCCTCTTTCACGATGCTGACTATGTTCTTGTTTTTGCCGATTGATTTCTTCTTTTGTACGGACATTATCCGCATGGGATGCGTCCTTAAGGTAAACATAGTATTTTCCATCTACCTTGATAACATAACCGCCCTTGATTTCACTGACAATATCCTCGTCCTTGAGCTGGTAGTTTGGATCCTTCATCAGCAACTCTTCACTGATGATGGCATCATAAGGAACCTTACCATTGTAATAATGATAGTGGTCGCCATGTGAAGTGACATAGCCTTGGTCTGTTATCTTGATAACGATTTGCTCCGCATTGATGCCTTCTTTCTTGCTAACCTCATCAGGAGTCAGATTCTCCGTTTTTTGCGCCGCTTGTTTTCCATCTATATAGGAAACACGATTATTTTCCTTAACAGTTCTGGCTTGATACAGTCCCAACTCATAAGAACAGACACTTAAAATTAAAGCCGCCGCAGAACCAGCTAGGTATTTTTTATTAATTTTCATCGAAACTCTCTTTCTTTTTTAATATTTCTATTTGCAATTCATTTCTAAATTGCAGAAACTCCTCTCTATTGCTTAACTGGTTAATAGTTTACTCCTAAATTTGCAACTTGTCAAGAATTTTATGAACCAGTTAAGTATTTTTTTATTCTTCACCGCTACTTTCTCTAGAATGGACTTTATATAAAAAAGATTTTCTTGAAAATTCTTTAAAAAAAATCCCTGCAACTGAGTTGCAAGGACTTTTCGATTAATCAAAATTAACGTATTCTTTTTGAAGTTCAAGAACTTCTTCCATTGTTGAACATTCTGTAAGGGCACGGTTTGCGTACTCTTCCATCTTAGCTGTATCGAGTTTCTTCATCAAGCTACGTGTACGAAGGACAGATGTTGCTGACATAGAGAACTCATCCAAGCCCATTCCGACAAGAAGTGGAACAGCCTGTTGGTCACCAGCCATCTCACCACACATACCAGCCCATTTACCTTCAGCGTGAGCTGCTTTGATAACGTTGTTAATCAAACGAAGGATTGATGGGTTGTATGGTTGGTAAAGGTATGAAACTTGTTCGTTCATACGGTCTGCTGCCATTGTGTATTGGATCAAGTCGTTTGTACCAATTGAGAAGAAGTCAACTTCTTTAGCAAATTGGTCTGCAAGCATTGCTGCTGCTGGGATTTCGATCATGATACCAACTTGGATATTATCCGCAACTGCAACACCTTCAGCAAGAAGGTTTGCTTTTTCTTCATCAAAGACTGCTTTCGCTGCACGGAATTCTTTCAAGAGCGCAACCATTGGGAACATGATACGCAATTGACCGTGAACAGACGCACGAAGAAGGGCACGGATTTGTGTGCGGAACATAGCATCTCCAGTCTCAGAGATAGAGATACGAAGGGCACGGAATCCAAGGAATGGGTTCATTTCGTGAGGCATATCAAAGTAAGGAAGTTCCTTATCTCCACCGATATCCATTGTACGAACGACAACAGGTTTACCGTTCATTCCTTCAAGTACAGCCTTGTAAGCTTCGTATTGCTCGTCTTCAGTTGGGAAGTCTTGAGAATCCATGTACAAGAACTCTGTACGGTAAAGACCAACAGCTTCAGCACCGTTGTCATTGACACCTTCAACGTCTTTTGGAGTACCGATGTTGGCAGCCAATTCAAAGTGTTTGCCATCAGCAGTCACTGTTTGTGCATCTTTCAAGAGAGCCCATTCAGCTTTTTGTTTCGCATAAGCTTCACCAGCAGCCTTGAATTCAGCCGCTTGCTCATCAGTTGGATTGATAATAACCTCACCTGTGATACCGTTAACGGCAAGAATATCACCGTCTTTAACGATTTCAGTGATGTTGTTTGTTCCCAATACTGCTGCAATTTCAAGTGTACGCGCCATGATAGCAGAGTGGCTTGTACGTCCACCAATGTTGGTTACAAAAGCTTTTACAAAGTTTTTGTCCAATTGAGCTGTATCTGAAGGAGTCAAGTCATGCGCAATCACAATCACTTCTTCATTGATAGAAGCTGGGTTTGGCAATTTTTTACCAAGGAGGTTGGCCAATACACGTTTTGTCACGTCGCGGATATCCGCAGCGCGTTCTTGCATGTATGGGTTGTCTTCCATGCCTTCAAAGATAGTGATAAACATGTCTGTTACTTCTTTCAGACCTGCTTCTGCATTCACTTTCTTCGCACGGATTGTTTCCTTGATTTGGCTGATCATTTCTGGGTCAGCAAGAACCATTAAGTGAGCGTCAAAAACTTGAGCTGCTTCTTCACCGAGCGTACCTACTGCTTTCTCGCGAATAACAGAAAGCTCGTCTTGTGATGCCTGTAGAGCGGCATCAAGGCGAGCTTCTTCTGCGTTTGTATCTTCGACTGTAATAGTCTCAAATGACAAATCCGGTTGAACGAGTAGATATGCTTTTGCAACTGCAACACCGTCAGATGCTGCGATTCCTTTAAGCATTTCTGTCATTTTCCTTATGCCAATCCTTCTTTTTCCATAGTTTCAGTGATAGCAGCGATTGCGTCGTCAGCATCTGCACCTTCAGCTGAAATTGTAACGTCAGCACCTTGGCCGACACCAAGACTCATAACACCCATGATAGATTTAAGATTTACTGATTTACCTTTGTATTCAAGAGTGATATCTGAAGCAAATTTGCTAGCTGTTTGAACCAACAATGTTGCTGGACGCGCGTGAATACCTGTTTCTGCCACTACGTGGAAATCTTTAGAAGCCATAGTTTGACTCTCCTTTAGTTATTTCTTTTTTGAGTTATATGTGATAACCCTTACAAGACTGTATTATATCACCTTCTAGATAATTTTTCAAGTATTTTATGGACTTTTACTGAAAATGAAATTACTTCTTTTTCTATTAAATGAGCACTCTAGTAACTAAATAGCATATCTAAACACTAATTGTTCAAAGAATGTCATCATCAAAATTCAATTTTCAAAGCTATTTTCCCTTAATACCAATCAGAGGACAATCCTAGTAAATAATGAAATAATACTATTTAACTATAATTAATATAACTCAGTAAATCCATTATTTGAAAAGACTTCATCAAATCCTGAAATTCTAAAACCTACTCTTACCATCAACAGTAGAGAATTTATCCAATTTGCTACTTAAAGTAAAATAAGTTTGTAGCCCCTAACAGTAAAAAGGTAGATATATCTAAGTGGTATAAGTAGAACTAAAACTTTGATTGATTCCATTCAAATAAAGTATCCAACCAATCAAAAACGACATTATGGGCGAGTCTTAGATTATTGACTTGGCAATGAGCGTCCGCACCACTTTCCGCCTCAAATACTTGAAGTTTAGTTTGTTGATTTTTAGATTTAAGTTCCTCATAAATCACCTTAGTTTGATGCTGCAGTTCAGCACCCTCACCCTTTCCCATGATAAAAAGGCATGGGCATTGAATTTTTTGGTAATCCACAATCTTTGCATGGTTAAATACATCATCAATAGCACTCTTAAAATCAGAAGTACCAAACTGCCATGCATACTTTTTAAGATTTAAATTTGCTGATTCATTCCAATTTCCAGCTAATTTTAAAATGGCATTTATTAACCAACTAGGTGCTTTCAAACTTGATCCAAATTCTTTTCTGAAAAGTTCTGCAACGTCGTAAATAGGGGTACTAGCAATCCAAGCATGAATTCTTGGATCCTTTTCGACAGCTTGTGCAGTAAAATATCCCCCTCCGCTGACACCATAAATAGCTAAATAATTTAGTTTAGGATTTCTATTTTCCAACCAGTCTATGCATAATGAAATTGGAATAGAAGCATCCACATCAAAGACCAGCCCTCTACTAGGATTGCTCCCTTGACCAGGAAGATCAACCATTAAAACATTATAATTTCGTATCCATCCAGGATATCCTGCAAAGTAAAATAAATCTTCGCGATAAGTATCACCTCCACCAATCATGATTATCGTTGGGCAATTATCGTCGCTATGAAGATAATAACCAGGCAAGTAAGAACCCTGATAGGGAATAGTTAATTTTTCAATCGGTGCACCTAGTGAATGAATTGCACTAGAAAACACCTTCTCCATTTGACGAACGGTCGGTAAATACTCTTCAGAAAATGGATCGGTAAATTGGATTGCCGAGCGAAGTGAGTAGGTCTGTGCAAGATAATACTGCGCCTTTGTTTGTTCACTCAATCCTGAATTACTTGCTTCTTGTTCAAGGTAGTTTACATGCGATAAAAATACATTTTTCCAGTCATCAGGCTTTGGTGAGTTCCCCAATCTTTGAGCAAGATAATAAAGCTCTCCATGAGAGAAACCAAAAATTTCACCGATTCCTAACAACCAATTGAAGAAAAAATCCGTATCACCATTCTTAAAAAATATTTGAGTCGATTGCCGTTTTAAAATAACATCATTTTCTTTCACCACGCGCCTCCTAATTCTGTGTTCTTTCATTCATTTAATCTAATTATAATCTGATAACATTCTCTATCAAACAAAAGCATTCAGATATCCATTTTTTAATCTTATAATCACAGATAGTGTATCACATAAAATGAACTTTTTCAAACATTGTATTTATATACTCCTTATGAAAGGATACGAAACTCATAAGTATCCTATATAAAATTAACCAATGATCCATTTTTATGAATACATCATAATCTGTCATTTCCACTTTGGTTATATTTTAGATATTCTAATACAAAATATTGGGACATCTTGTGTAGAAAATTTCTTTTTTTCGTAAATATTACAGTTTCTATTTTATTAAAGTATTGTCTCAGCTAGACTTATTCCTGTTCTTACGATTTTTGCTATTTTCTTCGTTTTCCTTTCTGATAACTTGCTGAAAATCTTCTATTTATCTTACCAATATACAGTATATAGTTTTTTTGTTTTGATAAACTTTGATAGTTCAATGAAAACCCAATTTTACACTCTGACAAAACACTATATCTTGTGCTTTGTTTTTGAAACTGTAACTTTTTAGCACAAGATTTAGTTTAAAAAGTTTGACAAAGTTTTTTTTTCTGATATACTAAGAAAGTAATCTATTTTGAAAGAGGAGTTACGAAAATGGTAACCGTTTATTCTAAAAACAACTGTGTCCAATGTAAGATGACCAAGCGTTTCTTGGACAGCAACAATGTCGCTTATCGTGAGATCAATCTCGACGAGCAACCAGAGTACATCGATCAAGTTAAAGAGCTCGGTTTCAGCGCAGCTCCTGTTATCCAAACACCAACTGAAGTCTTTTCAGGCTTCCAACCAGGAAAACTGAAACAATTAGCATAATCTTAGTACATCATCCAGAAGAGATTGCTTCTAGGGCTAACTTAGAGGCCTTTCTTTTGTAATTAGATAAAGGAAATTTTATGGGATTAAAACATCTTGAGGACGTAACTTACTTCCGTCTCAATAACGAAATCAACCGTCCTGTCAATGGACAAATCATGCTTCATAAAGATAAGGAAGCCTTGGATGCCTTCTTTAAAGAAAATGTAGTTCCAAATACCATGGTTTTTGATTCAATTACTGATAAAATCAACTACCTTATTGAACATAACTACATCGAAACTGCATTTCTCAAGAAATACCGTCCAGAGTTTTTGGAAGAATTGCATCAATTTATCAAGGACCAAAACTTCCAATTCAAATCATTCATGGCTGCCTATAAGTTTTACAACCAGTATGCCTTGAAGACTAATGACGGTGAATATTACCTTGAAAGTATGGAAGACCGTGTCTTCTTTAACGCGCTTTATTTTGCTGACGGGGATGAAGCGATTGCGACTGATATTGCCAATGAAATCATCCACCAACGCTATCAACCAGCTACTCCTTCCTTCTTGAATGCTGGTCGTGCTCGTCGTGGAGAGTTGGTATCTTGTTTCTTGATTCAAGTAACTGATGACATGAACTCTATCGGACGTTCCATCAACTCAGCTCTCCAACTTTCACGTATCGGTGGTGGTGTGGGAATTTCCCTCAGCAACCTTCGTGAAGCCGGAGCTCCTATCAAAGGTTATGAAGGTGCTGCTTCTGGTGTCGTACCAGTTATGAAACTCTTCGAAGACAGCTTCTCTTACTCAAACCAACTCGGACAACGTCAAGGTGCTGGAGTTGTTTACCTCAACGTCTTTCACCCAGATATCATCGCTTTCCTTTCCACTAAGAAAGAAAATGCCGATGAAAAAGTTCGTGTAAAGACCCTTTCACTCGGTGTTGTAGTACCCGATAAATTCTATGAATTAGCTCGTAAAAATGAAGAAATGTATCTCTTCAGCCCATATTCTGTTGAGCTTGAATACGGTGTACCATTCAACTACATCGATATCACTGAAAAATATGATGAATTAGTAGCAAATCCAAATATCCGCAAGACAAAAATCAAGGCGCGTGATTTGGAAACGGAAATCTCTAAATTGCAACAAGAATCTGGCTATCCATATGTAGTCAACATCGATACGGCTAACCGTGCGAATCCTGTTTATGGAAAGATTATCATGAGTAACTTGTGTTCTGAGATTCTTCAAGTTCAAGAACCAAGTTTGATCAACGATGCTCAAGAATTCCTTCAAATGGGAACGGACGTTTCATGTAACCTTGGTTCAACCAACGTGGTCAACATGATGACCTCACCTGACTTTGGTCGTTCTATCCGTGCTATGGTTCGTGCCCTTACTTTCGTTACAGATAGTTCACATATCGTAGCTGTCCCTACTATCGACCACGGAAACAGTTTAGCTCACACCTTTGGTCTTGGTGCCATGGGGCTTCATAGCTACCTTGCCCAACAACTGATTGAGTACGGATCACCTGAGTCAATTGAATTTACAAGCATCTACTTTATGCTTATGAACTACTGGACCTTAGTGGAGTCAAACAATATCGCTCGCGAACGTGGTATTACCTTCCACAACTTTGAAAAATCAGACTATGCTAACGGTAGCTACTTTGACAAGTATGTGACAGGCGAGTTTGTTCCAAAATCAGACCGTGTTAAAGAACTCTTTAAAGATGTCTTTATCCCAAGTGCTGCTGACTGGGCTGAACTTCGCGAAAAGGTTCAAGCAGATGGTCTTTATCACCAAAACCGTCTAGCTGTTGCTCCAAATGGTTCTATCAGCTACATCAACGATGTTTCTGCTTCTATCCACCCGATTACGCAACGCATTGAAGAACGTCAAGAAAAGAAAATCGGTAAGATCTACTACCCAGCTGCAGGTTTGTCAACAGATACTATCCCTTACTACACTTCTGCTTACGACATGGATATGCGTAAGGTGATTGATGTTTACGCTGCTGCAACAGAACACGTGGACCAAGGGCTTTCACTCACCCTCTTCATGCGTAGCGACATTCCAAAAGGTCTTTACGAATGGAAAAAAGAAAACAAACAAACGACACGTGATTTGTCTATTCTTCGTAACTATGCCTTTAACAAGGGAATCAAGTCCATTTACTACGTCCGTACCTTTACAGACGACGGTGGGGAAGTTGGTGCTAACCAATGTGAAAGCTGTGTGATTTAATGGAAAAAATTTTTACTACTTGTTTAAATAGTAAATGGGGGCCAATTTACGTTATACTTTTTCTTGGCCCTATGACATTTATTGCTTACTCCGCAATAAAAAAATATGATACCATTGAAATAGGTCCTATAAAACTAAGCAAGGCTGCATAATAATTACTATTACATTGGAGAAATACACCTTATGGAAACTTACTACAAAGCCATTAACTGGAATGCCATCGAAGATGTCATCGACAAATCAACTTGGGAAAAGCTGACAGAGCAATTCTGGCTCGATACGCGTATCCCCTTGTCAAATGACCTAGACGACTGGAGAAAACTATCAAACAAAGAAAAAGACTTGGTTGGAAAAGTCTTTGGTGGTTTGACCCTTTTGGATACCATGCAATCTGAAACAGGGGTTCAGGCGCTTCGCTCAGACATCCGTACACCGCATGAAGAAGCTGTTTTTAACAACATCCAATTTATGGAATCTGTCCACGCAAAATCTTACTCTTCTATCTTTTCAACCTTGAACACCAAGGCCGAAATCGAAGAAATCTTTGAATGGACCAACACTAACCCCTACCTACAAAGAAAAGCGGAAATTATCAATGAAATCTACCTCAATGGTAGCCCACTTGAAAAGAAAGTTGCCAGTGTTTTCCTTGAAACTTTCCTCTTCTACTCTGGTTTCTTTACACCGCTTTACTATCTTGGTAACAACAAACTAGCCAATGTTGCAGAAATCATCAAACTGATCATTCGTGATGAGTCTGTTCACGGAACTTACATTGGTTACAAATTCCAACTTGGTTTCAATGAATTACCTGAAGAAGAGCAAGAAAAGCTCAAAGAGTGGATGTACGACCTGCTCTATACCCTCTATGAGAACGAAGAAGGTTATACAGAAAGTCTCTATGACGGTGTTGGTTGGACCGAAGAAGTTAAAACCTTCCTTCGTTACAATGCCAATAAGGCTCTTATGAACCTAGGACAAGATCCACTCTTCCCAGATTCAGCTGATGATGTCAACCCAATCGTTATGAACGGTATTTCAACAGGAACTTCTAACCACGACTTCTTCTCTCAAGTCGGAAATGGTTACCTCCTTGGTGAAGTTGAAGCCATGCAAGACGAGGACTACAACTACGGTTTAGACTAATTTGGCCGATCATTCAAAATATCATGGTTTGTTTAAAACAACCATGATATTTTTGTTTTTTGTTTTATTTTGTTTTTTTCTATTTGATTAATTGAGCGTTTTATGGTAAGATAATAATAGTAGAAATCGAGGTGATAAGGATGCTAAAGCAAGAAAAACTAGATAGTATTCTAGAAGCAGTAAACACAAAAGGCACTATTACTGTAAAAGAGATTATGGAGAGTCTTGATGTGTCAGATATGACAGCTCGCCGCTACTTACAAGAATTGGCAGATAAAGATTTGCTGGTTCGTGTGCATGGTGGCGCTGAAAAACTTCGTACAGGTTCTCTCTTAAACAACGAACGCTCAAACGTTGAAAAACAAGGCTTGCAGATTGCTGAAAAACAAGAAATTAGCCGTTTTGCAGGTCATTTGATTGACGAAGGTGAAACCATTTTTATCGGGCCAGGAACAACCTTAGAATGTTTTGCTCGTGAACTCCCAATTGATAATATTCGTGTTGTAACAAACAGTCTTCCAGTTTTTCTCATCCTAAACGAACGAAAACTAACAGATTTGATTTTGATTGGTGGAAACTATCGCTCCATCACTGGTGCTTTTGTAGGGACACTTACCTTACAGGATTTGACCAACCTTCAGTTTTCTAAAGCTTTTGTAAGTTGTAATGGTATTAAGGATAAGGCAATTGCTACTTTCAGCGAGGAAGAGGGCGAGGTACAACGAATCGCCTTGAACAATGCCAATAAAAAATACTTACTGGCAGACCACAGTAAGTTTAATAAGTTTGATTTTTACACTTTCTACAATATCTCAGAGATTGATACCATCGTTTCAGATTCCAAACTGAGTCAGGAGACATTTGAAGAGCTGTCGAAACAAACAACCATTCTTTTATCAAAACCATAAAAATTCCCCTGCCTTTGTAGCGGGGAATTTTTGTTCAATTTTAATCAATAAGTTGGGTCTCAGCTAGTTTCTTGTACCAGTGAGCTGATTTCTTTGGATAACGCTCCTGGGTTTCAAAATCAACATAGAAGAGGCCATAACGCTTTTCATAGCCATTTGACCAAGAAAAGACATCCATCAGCGACCAGATAAAGTATCCTTTGACATTGGCTCCATCAGAGATTGCAGATGCAATCACTTCCATATGTTTCTTAACATAATCAATCCGCCCATCATCGTAGACTGTCCCATCCACAAACTCATCTTTGTATCCGAGACCATTCTCAGTGATGTAGATTTTTTTGTAATTAGGATAATCTTTCTTCACGCGCATGATTTGGTCATACAAACCTTGAGGGTAGATAATCCAATCCCAATCGGTACGTGGGACATAATCAGGAGCTACACGACGACCAACTCCCTTAATCTGATACTTAGAGCTTCCTTTTTCACCTTTTCCATTGTGGATGATTTCCGTCTCTCCATCAAAGGCTTGCATCCAATCACTCATATAGTAGTTAATTCCTAGGAAGTCGTTCAAGTCTTTTGCAGCTTCTAGGACTGCGAAGTCTTCTTCACGCAAATCTAAGCTTCCACCATTGACTGCTAAGATATGGTTGACACCTTCCATGGTTTCTTCGGAATATCGTCCTAGATAAGTTGCATCCAAAATAAATTTATTGTGAATGATATCTTCTAACTCAGCCGCTCGAACATCTGCTGGATTATCTGGATCCAGAGGATACTTAGTAGGCAGGGCATGAACCACACCAATTTCACCTTTATAACCTTTACCTTTATATAGCTTGACTGCACGCGCATGCGACACCATCATATTGTGATGAGATTGGAATACTTTAGCAAGGTCGTACTGAATACCTGGAGGGAATTTCCCAACCAAGTATTGACCATCACCAATTGGCCCAATTTCATTAAAGGTTGTCCAATAGTTTACTTCTGGGAATTCTTCAAAACAGAAAGCCGCGTAGTCTACAAAGTGTTCAATGTTTTCACGGTTTAAGAAGTCTCCATTTGAATGTAGAGCTTCTGGCGTATCAAAGTGATGAAGAGTTACGAAGGGCTCAACATGCCTCTTGTGGCACTCTGCAAATAGATTATGATAGAACTCAACTCCCTTGGCATTGACTTTCCCGTAACCAGTTGGAAAGATACGTGACCAAGCGATTGAAATACGGATACCATTGACACCATACTCTTCTGCTAGTTTGAGGTCAACTGGGTATTTGTGGTAGAAATCACTGGCTGGCTCAGCAGTGTACCAGTAGTTATCTTTGAGGTATTTGTCCCAGGCAACTGGTCCTTTACCATCAGTATTGGTAGCACCTTCTGCTTGATAGGCTGCTGTTGCCCCGCCAAAAATAAAGTCTTTTGGAAGTGTTTTTGTCATTTGATTCACCTTTCAAGAAATAGAAATGAGATGGAGATAGAGTTGGGAGGAATTCCTCCATCTCACTTCTTCGCTATTTACATTTTATTCTTCGAACTGCGCTTGAACAAAGGCAAGAGCGCCTTTTCCATCGCGAGTCAATTTAATGTATTGGCCACCTTCTGTCTTAGCAAGTTTGATACCAAGTTTGTCGGTTTCGGCCTTCATGTCTTCAAAGTTTGAAGCAACTTGAGGAGCAAGGATAACCAGATCAAACTCAGGCAACATTTCACGGTGAGCACCATAGCCACCAGCTGCTGCTTTAACAGGAACCTTGTACTCTGCAGCTGCCTTGTTTAGAGCATTTGCAAGGAGGCCACTTGTTCCTCCGCCTGCACAAAGAACGAGAACATTAGTTTCTTCAGTGATTGTGTTTTGCGCTGCTTCTACACCTGCTTTTTCAAGAATCGCATCTGCTTTGGCAGTATTGAAGTTTGCAGCTACTTTTTCTTTTAATTCATCATTGGCTTTACCAGAACGTTCTTCTTCTAGAATTTGTTCATCATAAACCTTGAGGAATGGATAGTAAATGGCTACGTCTACAAGAATTAACAAAGCAGCAAGTACAAATGACAAGAATTGGAAGTTTGTACCGAGAACAATACCGAGCGGACCTGGTGTTGTCCAAGGAAGGTTGGCTGTAAATGAGTTCATGCCAAGCGTTTCAATGAAGAATTTAAAGATCCATACGTTGGCAATTGGCGCAAAGATAAATGGAATAAAGAAAATTGGGTTCAAGACAAGTGGTGCACCAAACAGGATTGGTTCGTTTACACCAAAGAAAGTTGGAACTACTGAAGCACGTCCGATTGCACGGTTACGTTTTGATTTTGTTAACCACATGAACATGAATGGAACAACCAGTGTCGCACCAGTACCACCCATGGTAACGATAAACATTTGTGTACCAGAAGTAAGAATCTTATCTGCATGCATCCCTTGTTGGAGAAGGTTCAAGTTGACCTCAGCATTTGCATAGGTAATAGCTGCGATTGCAGGTTCGACGATTGAAGGACCGTGGATACCAACAAACCAGAAGAAGGCAAAGGCCCCAAAGATAATGGTAATACCTAGATAACCATCAGCAGCAGAGAATAATGGTGCAAAGAATTTTCCAATTGATTCAGCTACGCTTGCACCAACAAAATGACGAGCTAGTAAATCAAGAGCATAAAGAGAAACCACTGATAGAGTGAATGGAATCACATCTTTAAATACTTGTGAGATATTTGGTGGAACTTCGTCAGGCATACGAATAGTGACGTTGTTCTTAACACAAACCTTATAGATGGCTACAGTAACAAAGGCAGCAAGGAAGGCTGAAAGCAACCCTTTTGTCCCCAAGAATCCAGTAGCTAGGCCATTTTCGATAGGATCAGCTGCCAACATCAACAAACCAACAATTGCTGCCAACAATGTTGACATATAGTTGATTTGATTGGTTTTCTCCATGCTACGGTTTACTGAGTCGGTCAATGACTTAGCTGTTGTACCAGCTACCAAGAGAGCTAGAATCCCCATTGAATAGCTATAAGGTTTCATAAGGAGATTAACAACATCATCAGACCATTTAAAGCCCCATGAGTTTGGTACAAAAGCAATCAAGATAAAGATACTTGAGAAGAGAATAACGGGCATACCAGCAATGAAACCATCACGAATAGCACGAAGATAGATATTACGAGACAGTTTTTCAAAGAAAGGCTTCCCTTTCTCGATAAATGAAATTAGTTTGTTCATTACTTAACTCCTCTCTTATAGAGTTCGATTAAATGGTGCATCAAATCTTTGAGCAAGATAGTTGTCATCAAGTGGTCTTGGCCATGCATCATGGTTACACTATAAGCTAAGTCCTCACCAGCTGCTTCCTTAGTCAATAGACTTGTTTGCGCGTGGTGTGCCTCAGCGATGCAACCACCTGCTTCCTCCACGAGAGTATCCGCTTTCGCGAAATCACCAGCTTCAGCAGCCTTCAAGGCTTCCAATAGTTTTGATCGAGCATCGCCAGCATAGGCAACAATTTCAAAACCTAACAATGTTACTTCTTCTCTATTCATGATAGAATTCTCCTTATGTATTTTTAATTAAATTTTTATGACAATAAACGTTGGATATGTAGAACTAGATAAACTCGTTCACTTTTATACAAATCAAGACCCGTATATTGCGTAATCACATCATAGATCTTGGAACCAATCTCGAACGCTTTTGGATAGGATTGTTTAATATGATCTTCCATATCCAGAAGTGATTGGTTATCATCTCTAGATCTGTCTAAATAATCCAAGAAATAATTCAAATGAATCATAAAACGATCATAGAAATGATTATTCTCTTTGGTTCGTTGAATTGCATAACCCTTTAGCACTTCTTCGACATTCCTGAGAATTTCTTTCCTCTTATCAATCGACTCAACCACTTGAACTTCATTCTCCCCTTCGGCATTGATGAAATGATAAGCGATCCGAATAATTTCATCCTCAGGGAAATGATCTGTCAACTTCTGACGATAGATTTCAAAGGCTTCCTTTGCGATTTGAAAAGCGACAGGATACTTAGTGGAAATATCTGGCAGATTACTATCCTTGTACCTTCCTTGTGTTAGAGCTTGATAAGAACAGTAAATATGATCTGTCAAGGTCACATAGAGATACTCTTGAATCGGATAATGATATTTCTTTGATAGCTTATCAATAAGCTCATAGGTCACTGTGATAAAATCAAGCGGAACATCTTTGAGCAGAGACATAAAGTTTTCCCTGGACTCTTCTGTCTTCATCCGAAAGATTTTCTCAACTTGTTCTTCAGCAATCAAATCCCCCTTCTTTTTCCCAAATGCAATCCCCTTACCAATCACAATCACCTCTTCTCCTTTGTCATTTCTGACAAGCGAGACATTGTGATTCATTGGGTTTAGAATTCGATACATGTCAACCTCCTTTTATATCTTAAAGGTATATGAGTACAAAAAATGACCACAAATGAACTAGAAAATCCTTTGATTTCTAATCCACCTGTGATCATGCCTAATATTACTTAGTAACACTCACCTTGTATTAACTTGTGATTTAAGTATAGCACAAGTAAGTTTTTTTGTAAACCTTTACATTCAACTTTTTTTAAAATTTTTATTTAGATCAATGTTCCTAAGATTAGGGGGAAAACTTATACACGTTCAGTCCATGAAGTCGCTGTT
>NZ_KV818051.1:0-269 GCF_001814835.1 Streptococcus sp. HMSC072D07 | reverse complement strand
AAAGCAGGTAGCGAAGCAGGTGTGACATACGATAAATCTACTCACAATGTAACAGTAAACGTTACAGATAACGGTCAAGGCCAACTTGTTGCGACTGTAACTGACAACAACCCAACCTTCACCAACACTTATAAAGCAGCTTCAACAACTGTAAATATTACCGCTAAGAAAGTCTTAGAAGGTAAAGCCCTTGAAGCTGGTAAATATGAGTTTGAACTTAAAGAAGGTGACAAAGTAGTCGCAACAGCTAAGAATGCTGCAGACGGTAC
>NZ_KV818050.1:0-2751 GCF_001814835.1 Streptococcus sp. HMSC072D07 | reverse complement strand
ACAAGACCTTCATTATCCATCTCTTTCAAGCGGACCGCTGTATAAAAATTATGTGTTCTCATGCGAGAAATTGCGACTGAACTCTTCCCATCTTTCTGGAAAAGATAGGTATTCCCTCGATTTAAAAAGTCATCCACCATCTCAATGCGTGTCTTTTCTTTTTCCAAGTCATATCCCTTTAACTGATCGACATACTTCAAATAGGCTTGTATGGTTGCTGTTGGTAATTGAATACCCATATTGTATGGACCCGTCTTCGTAAAACCACTTTCAACAACTTTCCCCTTAACGGTTATATCCTTATCAATCGCAGAAAAGAGTTCTTTACTGAATTCCTTAGAATCACTGGTAGCCAGAGCATCAATCATCGAGACGATAGGAACTGCTTCAGGTATGAAAGTACCAACCAGTGCATAAGTTATAGCTTTACCCATTGCAGCACGCATATCTTTATTCGCTTCTTCGCGAGATTTCTCAAGTTCACCGATCCGAGCCTGCTTCTCTGCCATATTATTTCCAATAGCGGTTGCGTATTCTTCCATTTTGTAAACCTTGGTTTCGGTTGTATTGCTAATACTCGTTGGATAAGAGTAGCCACCTATATTCATTTCCAAGGTTGTTTTCTTTGTATCAACCGTATTCTTAAATGAAAATGTTGCATCCGATATATCTGAAATTGAAACTTTTGTTCTCGTTTCGGTGACATATAGTTTGTCACCAACTGCTAATTTTCCTTTTGATGTTTCTGTCCGTCCTATCTCCATTACATAAAGAGATTCCATCAAACTAACAAACTTATCCGTCAAAGCAAGATGCTTATTATATGCCGCCATCTGGTTGCTATGTACAGTGC
Organism: Streptococcus sp. HMSC072D07; assembly: GCF_001814835.1. Taxonomy (GTDB): domain Bacteria; phylum Bacillota; class Bacilli; order Lactobacillales; family Streptococcaceae; genus Streptococcus. The sequence goes on along the minus strand of NZ_KV818050.1, from coordinate 1,898 downwards.
CATCTTTAGCATATTGAACTTCCATAACCTTTTCAAGAGCTTCACCCAATCCAATCCCAGCTTTCTGAAATTTCAGCAAATACGGTTGGTTAGCAGAAAAATCACGATTCCCCATGGCATCCAGAAGATGATTGAGAGTTTCCTTATCCCCTGATTGAATCCACTCCATCATCTCCTGCGCACCAATACTGTAAAATCCTTCACTAAGATCCCCAGGTTTTTCGTTTAATATGTCTCCTGGCTGTTTATTCAATATTGCACCTAACGCACGACCATCTGCTTCTGTTTGGATAGCATCCAAATAGCTAATTTTAGTCTTAGTAAGACTACCATTTTTAATTCCTGCTAAGATACTAGAAGCCGGAATATTACATACTGCACTGGCATTTTTTATTCTAGTCTGTAGAGTTTTTAGTTCTGCTTCTGCATCCGTAGTGTCTTTTGATAAGGTATCATGTGCTTGTTGCAAGGCGTTATGAGTATCACGACGTGCTGTCGCTGCACTAGCTAGATCATCTCCCGAAGTTGTTTTAATAGTTGTTAAATCTTCTGATTCAATCCCTAGTTCAGCAGTAGCATCGTTTAATAGTGTTTGAAGATTATCAACTTTTGTTTTGATTTTCTCATATTGTTCAGACTCCACGCCATCTAATTTTTTATAGACAGAATCATTACCAGTTTGTTGAGTCCATGCTTTATTTTGGAAACCGGCAGCTGTAGCAGCATTTTCAAATGTTGATAAAGCTGTTGAAAAATGCGTAATAGTGGTAGGATACTCTTGAAATACTTGGGTCTGTAAAGTATTCAATCGAGTGAAGAAAGCATTTATTGCCTCTCCTTTGTCCTCTGAATCTCCTGTTTTACCTGCCTTTTCATTAAATTTACGCATCGTTTGTTTAGAAGCCGAGTCCACACCTTTTGAAAACTCTTGAACAGCCGAACTATAACGAGCTATGGCCGGTAAGTCATGTACTTTTATAATATCACTCATACTTTACTCCTCCGTTGTTAGACTTTTTTCAATTTCTAACCAACTAATACTAAGGCTAATCCCCGACTTCTCTGTCTCTAATTCAGAAATTTTCTGAGTCAATTTGGCCACTACGTCATCACTCTTTGCTGAAAGCTTTTGTTTAGCTGTTTTTAGTATTTTCTCTTCATTATTGGTTTCATTTAAATATGGTGTTCCTGCTAAATAATAGGTCGTTTCAATATGTTCATTGCTCGTAAGTACATATTCTATATCCGTTGAAAAATCTGTAAGTGCTTTTTTACATTCTTCCAATCGACTAATTTGACTATTCAAATTAGTAATTTCTCCACGTTTAGCATCTATCTGAGCTTGTATTGCTGCTTTTCCCATTTCTCCTCCTTTTCTATATCATTAATACTTTCATTTTACTTGCCAACCCATCGGCCACATAGTAATGTTCTTGTTCTTCCAACTGTGACTCTCGGACAGGTCTGTTGATCACTGTCAGAACTGATTGATCGCTTAAGCGAAGTGCTAAAATAGCCTGCTTATAAGAACGAGCAGTTTTTGAGATCACATCGATATGCTTGGTGATTAGTGGCGAACTCATTACAATTGAACCATATCCAGCTCGTATTCCTTTATCTAGGACATAAGCCAATGTATCAAGCGCTTCTGAGTTTAATTCACTCACCAATTCAATTAAATTGTAGACAACTACTGTTGCTACGTGCTCTCTTTCGTTTTGCTCTAAACGCTCATTAATTCGCTTCTCTATACTTGCGATAGCACTTAGATAGTCTTCGGAGTTACTAATAATCGTCACACCTTCCATTTCAGGTAGACTATGATACTTCGGTGCCAAGACGATGACCTTCTGTTTCCCTTTGGCAATGTGTTTCACCAAGGCCGTCATCTGCTCTTC
>NZ_KV818049.1:0-298 GCF_001814835.1 Streptococcus sp. HMSC072D07 | reverse complement strand
TATATCAGGAGCAATCTCTCTCTTTGATGTAATATCAACCTTGATTTATGGTGCTGTCATTGCTTTTGTGCTCAATGTTCCCATGAAAAAAATTGAAGAATTCCTAGTTAAAATGAAGGTAAAGGCAGGGTTGCGCCGTCCGATTGCTATGGTGCTTGTTTTCCTATCTCTTATCTTAATCGTGATCTGTCTTTTGGTTTTGGTGCTTCCAACCCTTGCTCAGACTATTAGTCAGCTGGGAGCAGTCCTTTCAACAGTCCTGACTCAACTTGGGAAATTGCTAGACAGCTCGGAATTT
>NZ_KV818048.1:0-2257 GCF_001814835.1 Streptococcus sp. HMSC072D07 | reverse complement strand
CAAAATACAGATATGAGCTTGAAGGTAGAATTGCCGGAGTGAGTTAGAAAAAGAGAAGGCGTTTGTCTTCTCTTTTTTAATATTCTTAAACTTTTGCAATCTTTTCTGGACTAGATTTCTAATATGGTATAATGTAAAAAAGTACTTTCTGATTAATGGCTATAAAACTTGATATAGTAAGAGAACTACTCTATCAGTTTAGCTCATATCATTTAGAATTGAGAGGGTCAACTATGTTAACATTAAGTCATGTGATTGAAGATACCTACAATGTTGAGGTGGACTATTATACGCCTCTTACTATTGAATGTTCAAGTTTCCCTTCATATATACGAAAGGCTTACTTCCGTTTAGTAGGCGATAATAGCCTACTTGAGATTGGGATAAATCCAGATTCTTTTCGGTTGGTGAATATTATACTTGTCCAAGTCTCAAATGTGACTTTAATGGATGACATGAGCATTGAAGAAGTGGAAGAGATAGAAGGCATTCCTGTTTTTCGTGATACTATCATGTTTACAAATGGACTACATGATAGGAAACAGTCCTTTGATGTCTTTTTATCTAAAGACTTTTTGAAAATACAGTTGCTTAATCCTAAGGAAACTATGTATCTGACTAATGGGAGAGTAAAATTAGGATTTTCTCAAGATGGAACACTCGTGAGCATCTTGCTCGTAGAACTGACATGTCATGAATATGAAATTTTAAAAAATAGTTTTGAATAGCGCTCCAAAAGTTTATTTCCTTGAGTGCTATAAAACTAGACTTATTTGAATAAGGAGAAAAAATGATTAGAGCAAAATATGGTGAAAATATTGTTGTCGCTTTTAAGTACAAAAATCAGTATTCTTGGTATATTTCTGACTTGGAGCTGTGGTATATTAATTACGAAGAAGCAGGATATAATGTAGAACATATTGATAAAGAGAGATTGCGCTCCCCGTTTTTATTGCCTGAGAATGTCCTTTATTTTTTAGAGGATATGCAAAAATATAGTTGCGACCTTTCAGAGTTAAGGAAAGTCTTTGCTGATGAGTATAAAAGGGATAAACTGAACGCTATTTATGATTTCGCCCCATCTTTATTTGTAGATATGGACAATTTGTTGTTGTGAATATGGTATAATGGAATACGTGGAGAGTTAGTATGCGTAAAGAATTTCTAGTTTATCAAAACAAAGTATACTCTAATTTTGTGAATTATATAAATGACTATATCCTTCTTTCAGAAGATCCGGCAATGTTGAAAGAAGGATATTTCCCCTATAGTTCCTATGTAGATGGTGAAGGAGAAGGTCTATACGGGAAGCTTGTGCCTTATAGTGAGGTTAGTCAGAGGTATTCGGTTTGTGATCGTGTCCTATATAAAGGTCAGGAATTTGCAATGGCTGGTCACAAGCATGGGGATGATGATTTTACAGCACCCGATTCTTATGTGCGAATATTGGTTTCTGATAAAGAATTTTTAAATGAAAACAATATAGCAGATGGTGCGGAATTGATGGATGATAAGTACGGTCTTATCACGTATGCATCAGGAAAAATTCCTGTCAGCGAAGTAACGATTCTACGTCGTAGAAAGGATTTGCCAGTAGACCGAAGGAAGAAAAAATGAAAACAATTTATGTAAGTCAAAAAGATATGTTGGAAATCTGTCAAGATGGTGACAAGTATTTCTTGCGTTATCCAACTTTTAATATTACCATGCCAGAAGTGATTAGAGAAATCCCCAAAGAAGCTGCAGATAGTTATATGTCGGGAGAACATGATGGTGAAGAATTAATTAATTATGCTAATTTCGGATTTTGGAAATCAAAAATTAGTCAAGAAGATGCTAACATACAATTTTTAAGAGATAATCCAGAATTTCTTCTTATTGAAACATATAGAAAGAGACACTATTTCTCCGAAAAAGAATTTGAAGAACTGATACAAAAAGCAATTTCTTCAGAACTAAAACCAACTCAACTTGACGCTATTGGTGTTGTAAATAGTCATTTAGAACTTCTTCTGGTGGATCCAGTTGGCTGGGAGGAAGAGATAGAAGCAGTCCATCTGGAAATTCTGCAAGAAAAAATGAATAATTACATTCACTTCCTCGAAAGTAAGCAGTATGTGGAGCGATATGGTGATCAATTTGACAAAAAAGTCATCCATATCACATTCCAGTATTCTCCATCTGATAATGGATTGGCCTTTCTTGCTGCGGTTCAGAAGACATTGCAAAATACAGATATGAGCTTGAAGGTAGAATT
>NZ_KV818047.1:0-511 GCF_001814835.1 Streptococcus sp. HMSC072D07 | reverse complement strand
TTTTGCTAAAGTACTTGCAGGGATGAGAGCGGCTAGGACAATAGGTAAGCTCATTCTTACACGACGTTTGAGATGGTTTTTCCCAATTTCCTCCTCAAACAAGAAACCATCACGGATATTGGACACACCATAAAGGAAAAAATAAGCCCCTAATACAAAGAGTTGAAAGACAGAATTTCCTGTAGAGGACAAAAGACTAGTCCCACCAAGAAAAACTAGTACGAGTCCATCTAGTAAGAGACGAAAACGAGGTCGAATTTTGTTTTTGCGGTAGAGAACATAGGTGACAAGGTTGATAGTAGCATGAAAAATCTGATAAACTCCAATCACAAGAGCCAAAATATAAATCGGCACATCCGTCGCAAGATTGGAGCCAAGCAAATATCCCAGCACTAACAATTTAACCAGTGCAACTCCCAAGGTGTCCGTTGACTGACTTTTTTTGAAAATACGTAATACTAAATCTAAGACCGTTGCTATCCAAGCTAAAAACAGAACCAGTCGAATAACC
>NZ_KV818046.1:0-423 GCF_001814835.1 Streptococcus sp. HMSC072D07 | reverse complement strand
TATTTTACATTTTTAGACTGAAGCTATGGTAGGTCTGTTGGAACAGGTGTTCTAACGCAGGTTCTTGTAATGGGATAGCCTTTAGGTTTTCTAAAGCCATTTACATGTTTGCAGCTAAGATTTGTTTGAATACAAAGCCATTCCTTGCATGGTATCTTAGTGGTGTGTGTCGCAAGTGTTGTAGTTTTAGATATTGAAAGAATCGTAAGAGCAGATAGTTCAAGCGCCTATTTTCAACTGAGGATAGGTGTGTCGAGTTGTAGGCTCTTTTTTGGTATTTAAAAAGGCAACGTGTCGGAGGTAGGAGCAGTAGTTGTCCGTGTGGATGGGTGCTGGTCCTATGGTAGCTCTAGGTAGTCTTGAATTGGCAGGTGCTGAGAATGGTCTATCTCATGGAAAAAAGGAAAAAAGAGAAAGCCCAAT
>NZ_KV818045.1:2458-3036 GCF_001814835.1 Streptococcus sp. HMSC072D07 | reverse complement strand
TTCGCTTAACTACCATTTTTCAACTCCTCCTTAGGTTTTAAGACACTGATAAACTCTTCATAAGAGTGAACCACATGGTCTTTCCCATCCTTGGTCACTTCTCCATAAACCGTCAAATTGTCAAACAAGCCTCGGTCTTTAGGGATTAAGAGACTGTATATATCTGATAGCAGTTTAACATCTGTCTCGTTAGTCAAGAAATAGAGTTCACCTTTCTTCTTAGTCATCAAGTCATAGGCTGCTGGATACTCCTCCTTCAAGCGCCAGTCTGAAGACTGTTCAATCACCGATTGTGGAAGACGAATTGAAGAATCATAAGTTCCAAAGTCATCTACATAGTAGTCCTTTAGACTGGTAAATACGCTAAAGAGATAAACTTTTCTATTCTCTCGTGCTCTTACAGCATTATTTGGGATATCTTCTAGTTTACCTGTTGCCATGTTAAAGAGGACTTCCTTTAGATCCTTACCTCCAGTTTTCTGCAGTATTACTGTACGGTATTCCTGATCGTTGTACGCAAAGAAATGAACATAAATACTTGAAACCGGGAAGTATGACGGATCATAATCCGCAACAGC
>NZ_KV818045.1:1352-2358 GCF_001814835.1 Streptococcus sp. HMSC072D07 | reverse complement strand
TCCGCAACAGCCTTTAAAAGGTCATACTCCTTGCGAGGCAAATCATCCTGACTGGTATCATAAACCTGTATCTTCCAATACTCTCCCCAGCTCAGATTCTTAACATCAAAGCGATTATCATCAAAACGATGAATCAAGCGTTTACTTTCTGTCGAAAGATATCGTTTCCCATAAATAGCTTCACTATACCTAATTTGATTTTCTTCATCTCTTTGACTATTACTGTTACCAGCCTCTTTCCAAGAAATGACCAACCCCTGTCTATCAGCTAGAAACTCATAAGATGCTGGTTCTACTTCAGGAGTTCGCACCTTATAACGATCATGTGTTAGGTAGCGATATAAAGGATAGGCTCCCGTAACTACAACCAGGAGACTTAACAGGCCCAGAATGAGTAGTATTTTTTCCCTGTATTGTTTCATTGACTTCCTCCTGAATATTTGTTGTTTGTATCTGATGAACAAAGATTATAAACTCTTAATCCATTATACCATATGCGTGACACCGTGAGAAGATGAGAAAAGCAAAAGAAAACCACCTGAAATGAATTCAAGTGGCGAATAGTTAGGGGAGCTCATTATAAACAGAGGCATCATAGATCTTCTGTTGGATTCGTTTCTTTTCTGTATACTCTTCTGGTGAAACTGTATAAATCTCATTCGTTTCAATAGATCCTGCTAAATCGGTATCCATATTTTTAAAAGCTTCCGCAATCTTGTTCATAAAGCCATCTAATGAGTCTACCGTCTCTACTAAATTTTCCATACATGTTTTTGCGAGACCCGCACAAGACTCTAGACTACTTGTAACCGGTGCATCAATGATAGTCGACATCCCCTTTGAAATCTCATCTGTCGAAACCTTAATACTTGCCTTAATACTTTGAATTCGCATCGGTTGGATCTGTTTAACTGACATTTATCAATTCCTCCTTTGGTTTCAAGACACTGATAAACTCTTCATAGGAATGGACTACATGGTCTTTCCCGTCCTTGGTCACCTCTCC
>NZ_KV818045.1:0-1252 GCF_001814835.1 Streptococcus sp. HMSC072D07 | reverse complement strand
TCCTTGGTCACCTCTCCATAAACTGTTAGATTGTCAAACAAGTCTCGGTCCTTAGGGATTAAGAGACTGTAAATATCTGAAAAGAGCTTGGCATCTGTTTCGTTAGTCAAGAAATAGAGTTCACCTTTCTTCTTAGTCATCAAGTCATAGGCTGCTGGATATTCTTCCCTCAAGCGCCAGTCTGAAGACTGTTCAATTACAGATGGTGGGAGGGTAATAGAATAATCCGAATTATCAATATCATCTTTATAATAATTCTTTAAACTAGTAAATTCTTGAAATAGATAAAGAATTCTTGTTTCTATGGCTTTACTAACTTCCTGTGGAATATCCTCTAACTTACCTGTTGCCATGTTAAAGAGGACTTCCTTACGGTCGTGTCCCCCAGTTTTTTGGAGAACGACTGTACGATATTCTTGATCCTTGAAAGCTAAAGAATGAACATAGGTACTTGAGACTGGGAAGTATGACGGATCATAATCCGCAACAGCCTTTAAAAGGTCATACTCCTTTCGAGGCAAATCATCCTGACTGGTATCATAGACCTGAATCTTCCAATACTCCCCCCAACTCAGCTTCTTAACATCAAAGCGATTATCGTCCCATTTGTAAATTAAACGTCTACTTTCTGTAGCAAGGTAACGTTTCCCATAAATCGCACTGCCATAATCAATAGGTTCATCCTTAGTGCCCTGACTCTCACCATTGCTAGCTTGCTTCCAAGAAATAACCAACCCCTGTCTATCAGCTATAAACTCATAAGAAGCTGGTTCTACCTCAGGAGTTCGCACCTTAAAACGATCATGTGTCAAATAGCGATACAAAGGATAGGCTCCAGAAACGACAATAAGAAGGCTAAAAAGTCCCAGAATAATTAGTATTTTTTTCCTATATTGTTTCATTGACTTCCTCCTGAGTATTTGTTGTTTAGATAGAGCTGATATTTTTCATAGCCATGTTTGGCATTTTGGTCAGATGAAATCGGTAACTTTTCCAATACGCGTTTATAAGTTTCTAGCTGGTCCGTGGTCATATTGACTAGAGAAAGATCTGTCTCCTCACCCAAGAGATACTTGCTCATCTCCGAAGAGATTTGGGCATCTCCATCATCTATTTTTTCTTTACTAACTTCATTAATCGCTTGCTGAATTATTTCTTGAGTTGAACCTTTACTGCGTAGTGTATACTCCTTCGATGAGCGTGCATATTCAACATAAGGGACAAGACCTTCATTATCCATCTCTTTCAAGCG
>NZ_KV818044.1:0-227 GCF_001814835.1 Streptococcus sp. HMSC072D07 | reverse complement strand
AACACTTTACTTTGACCAAGATGGCAAGCAAGTCAAGGGTAAAATCGTGACACTTTCAGATAAGAGTATCCGTTATTTTGATGCCAACTCAGGAGAAATGGCAGTCGGCAAGTTTGCAGAAGGTGCCAAGAACGAATGGTATTACTTTGACCAAACTGGAAAAGCAGTGACAGGCCTTCAAAAGATTGGCAAACAAACACTTTACTTTGACCAAGATGGCAAGCAAG
>NZ_KV818043.1:0-5085 GCF_001814835.1 Streptococcus sp. HMSC072D07 | reverse complement strand
AGATACTTCCCCCAACTTCCGCTGTTCCCAAGCGTTAGTAAATATTCTATTATTTAGAAAAGAGATTTTTAGATATTTTTTGTAATAAAAAAATATTACAAAAAATATTTGACAAATTATTTGTTTAGGTGTAGAATGAAAGAAACAATTACGAGAGGAGAATTCGATGGACTATTGTCAATTAGGAGATCTGCTTTCCTTTACAGCTGGTGTAAATCCGACTAGGATTGAGAAGCAAAATCAGGAGTCTCTTCAGTTTTATGATCATGCTTCATTTGAGTCGGATTTGAATCAAAAGTCGTTTGCTCTAGGAACTGATGAACTTAATGAAACTTCACTGTCTCTTGTTGCAGGAGATGTAGTTATCAGTAGTCCATTGCGATTAGCGACGATTGTTGGCGAAGATAATGAAGGAAAATTACTAACTTTAAATTTTATCAAAGTGAACATAAAGGAAAGATTGGATAAATTTTACTTTCTCTATCTTTTTAATCAATCTCGAGATGTTCAGCGTCAAAAGGAACGTGAGCTACAAGGAACGGGTACTTCCATGAGAATCCCTGTTAAATCATTAGAGAGAATCCGTATTCCCCTACCTTCAATAGAGGAGCAAGAAAAAATAGGTCAAGCCTATAAACAGCTGTTACTACTGCAAACACAGCTTAGGAAATATAGTCAATTATTGGAGGCAACCGTCCAAACTAGCCTTGAACAAATACTAAGGAGCGAATCACATGAGTGAAAATAAAAATAAATCTGAATTAGCTTTTGAAAAAGAAGTCATTACTTACCTAACAAATATTGGGGGAGTGAAGCAGTGGGAGTATCTTGAAAGTGTGAAAAATACAGAGGCTCTTTGGGATAATTTCAAAAATATTTTAGAGCAGAATAATTGTGGGAAACTCAGTGGGTCTTTATCCCGAACGGAATTCGCACAAGTAAAAAAACAAATCACAGACTTAAAAACTCCCTACCAAGCAGGGCAATTTCTTTATGGTGTTAATGGTTATTCTGAAATTGAGGTGGATCTAGATAGTGGAGAGCATGTATTTTTAACAGTATTTGATCAAGATCAGGTTGGCGGAGGAAATACTGTTTATCAAGTGGTAAATCAGATTAGTCGTCCTAAGGTAGTCGATGGTAAAAAGGATCGCCGTTTTGACATTACTCTCCTTATTAATGGGCTTCCGATTATTCAAATTGAATTGAAGAAGGCGTTGCATCGAACGAAAGAATCTTTTAATCAGATGGAGCAATATATAGCAGAAAAGCAATATGGGGATATTTTTTCGACTCTTCAGATTTTGGTAGCTATGACTCCTCATGAAACACGCTACATGGCTAATAGTCCGCTGGAAAATTTCAATCAGGCTTTTGCATTTAACTGGCAGAATGAAGAAGATGCTAAACCAGTACGTCGTTGGCAGGAATTTGCAGACAAAGTGCTGTCTATCCCGATGGCACATAATCTAGCAACCCAATACATGATCCTTGATGGAACTAAGAATAAAGAGAGTATTAAAGTCATGCGTCCCTATCAAGTGTACGCTACGAAGCGCGTGATTGACAAAGTACGTAAACATGATTTTAGTTATTCGGATGGTAAACTAGGCTATATCTGGCATACTACAGGGAGTGGGAAGACCATTACAAGCTTTAAGACAGCTTGGTTGGCTAGTCGCTTACCTAATGTTAGTAAAGTTATCTTTTTGGTTGACCGTATCGCATTGACAGGACAAACAGCGACAGCTTACCAAGCCTATGATCCAGTTGCTGGGTTTGAAAACAAAGATGGTATCGTTACAGATACTGCAAATATTTCGGCTTTACATCGCAAGCTGACGGTCAAGAGTGATAAAAATATCATTGTGACTAGTATTCAAAAAATGTCTCGTTATGTCTCTAGAGATGATTTTAAGCCTATTAAAGACAATATTCTCTTTATTGTAGATGAAGCACACAGGTCTACTGGAGATGGTAGTGACAATGATAATATGCTTGAGAAAATCCGTCAAGCACTACCTCATGCAGCTTGGGTAGGATATACGGGGACGCCTAAGTTTCCAATTACAAAAGAAATTTTTGGAGAACTTCTTCATGCCTACACGATTAAAGAAGCGATTGCTGACCGAAATGTTTTGGGGTTTAATGTTGAGTTTAAAGAAACAATTGCAGCGCCCGAAGATCCAACAGCAGATGATATCGATGACAATGTTAAAGCCAGCGTCTATGACACCAGTGAGGATCACGTAAATCTAGTGGTGAAAGATATCTTTGATAACTGGAATGAGCGTTCGAATATGGGAAAATATAATGCTATGTTTACTGTTCATGTTGGTGGGAACAAGGCTTCAACGCCTCGAGCCATGGAATACTTTGACAAGTTTGAAGAAATCAATCAGACCAAGCCAGCTGAACAACGTTTGAAAGTAGCGATTAGTTTTTCAGCAGATACTTCAAATGGCGATCAACAGCTTCAGACTAACGAAAATTTGCATCGTGCAATTAGGCATTATAATAGTCTCTTCAATACGGAATTTGATATGAAGACCGTGAAAGACTACACCGAAAATCTTCGAACACGACTAAATAAAACGGCAGATGATGGACATTATCTAGATCTCGTTATCGTTGTGGATCAGCTCTTGACGGGTTTTGATGCCCCAGGACTGAATACTCTCTATGTGGATCGTACCTTAAAAGGTGCTAGTCTTATTCAGGCCTATTCACGGACAAATCGTCTGCATAATATGATTGATAAACCATTTGGGAATGTTGTCAACTATCGCTGGCCAGAGCAAAATGAGTTTGAGATGAACAAAGCTTTCTATCTTTACTCCAATCGCCATTCTGCAGACGAACAAACAGAGTTGAATCTTGATGAAATGAAGGAAAATAACCAAGAGTCCGGCATCACTTCCAAACCTTTCAGTACAGTACAAGAGGAACTCAAATCTATAGTCGAAGATCTCCGTGTTCTGACAGATGGCTTTATTCAATTGCCACCGAGTGAAAAAGAGCAGGACAATCTCTTTGAAAAGATCCAAACCTATAACCGTCTACTTAGTCAGCTCAAACAATACACTGAAGATGAAGAGGGGAATCCTATATCTGCTTATGATGATCCAGAGGCATTTTATGCAGGTATCGGGCTTATCGAAGATGAAGAAGTCATGTTGACGACAGTCTTAGTCGGTGAACTCCGGGAGAGACGAGCAAAAAAAGAAAATATTGATATTTCACAAATTATGCTAGAGATGGTTCATATCCATGATGTAACAATCAATTATGACTACCTCATCGAACTCATTGCACAAATGGCAGATGAAATTCATGCCGGAGAAGTGGCTAAGGCTGAAAAGACTAAGGAAGACATCTCAATTGAGTTAGCCAAATCTGACAATATCAAGGAGAAAGAACGTGTTACTCGTTTTGTACATCAGATATACAATGGAACTTATGTCTTTGAGCGTTATCCTGCTCCTCGAGATGTTGACAGTATGGCCCGAGCGATGGAACAGGCTCAGTCGGCAAGTAGCCTCCAACAGTTGACGGCCTTCATTCGCACGTGGGGTCTGGATAATAGTGTTAAACCTAAGGAACTAGAAGAGTTAATTCGGAAACATCGTATCGGGCAAGAAGACTTGGATAAACAAGGAGAAATTACAACAATCATGAACGATGCTAGAAGTGACTACCCAGCACTTGCAGCAACAGAAATCGCTAGTTTGTCTTGGATCAAATATCGTAATGCTCTACGAAAGGCTCTCTATGCATTGGCAGATCAATTGAAAAAGTTAGAGGGATAGGTTATGAAAGATATTAAAGAGCAACTGATTGGGAAATCAATAGAAGCTTTTATCTTGGGATTAGAGATTTATAATAAGCCAACCATTCGCTATAGGATTGAGGGTTTTAGTTTTTTTATATGTAATGCTTGGGAACTAATGTTGAAGGCAGAAATGATGAATCGACAGGAGTCTATTTATTTTAAGGATAGTCCTGATCGAACATTGAGCCTTGAAGCGGTTGTTAAAAAAATCTACTCTGATGTAAATACGCGTGTTCGCTTGAATTTGGAACGGATTATCGAACTGAGAAATATCAGTACGCATTTCATCACTGAAGACTATGAGCTGAAGTATGCTCCACTTTTTCAAGCTTGTGTTTTAAATTTTGTAAATGAAATGCAAAGATTTCATCAAGTTATTATCACAGACTCAATTGCGCAAAACTTCTTAACCATATCAGCTACATATGAACCTCTTACGAATGAAGAAATCCGGTTGAAATATCCACCTGAAATCGCTGAAAAATTTATCCAGCAGGCAAATGAAATCGATGTGCTGACAGAGGAATATAGCTCTGACAAGTTTGCGATTGAAATCAAACAGAATCTTTATATTACTAAGAAGAAAGAAGAAGCTGATTTTGTTGTATCCCTTAAAAATAATGCTCCGAGTGAAGTTGCCATTGTGAAAGAGCTAAAAGATCCTTCTATTAGTCACAAATATTCATATAATAGTGTCATCTCGGCTGTTCGTGATCGTTTGAGTAAGAGAAATCTTAAACTAGGGTATAAGAATGGATTTAATCAGTATGTATTGAGTCTTATTATCGATTTTTATCATATCAAACAGAATGAGAAATATGCCTACTGTCATAAAATAGGGAATACAGAACAATATACATATTCGCAACAATTTGTAGATTTCATTGTATCAGAGATTCAAAAAGACCCTCAACGTTTTGTTGAGAGCCTTAGAAGAAAGTAAAAAAGATAACCCCAGGCACATAGGAAATGCTCAGTACTATAGTACCTACCCCATTCTGGGACCCAGCGTTTATCCTTCACAAGTTATCTTTAATTACATTATACAAGTTTTTCTAGATATTGTAAAGAACTAGGGGCTGTAGAGGAGTGAATCCTCTTATGAAAACAAATGTAAGAAAATTTCAAAATAGTAAGACATGGAAAATAGCTCAAAGGAGGGCTTTATGAGCAAGCAAGAAGAAAGAAGACCAAGTATCCGATTTAAGGGTTACACTGAACCTTGGGAACAGCGGAAGTTGGGGGAAGTATCT
>NZ_KV818042.1:0-5154 GCF_001814835.1 Streptococcus sp. HMSC072D07 | reverse complement strand
GGTAACACGGGTTCGAATCCCGTACGGACTATGGTGTATTGTGGTTAGAAAAAACTTGAAAAAAGTTTAAAAAATCTGTTGACAGAGACAGATGGCTGTGATATACTAATATAGTTGTCGCTTGAGAGAGAATGAGAGACAAAGACCTTTGAAAACTGAACAAGACGAACCAATGTGCAGGGCACTATAACTGAAGTTATAGTACTGAACAATGAAAAAAACAATAAATCTGTCAGTGACAGAAATGAGTGAGAACTCAAACTTTTAATGAGAGTTTGATCCTGGCTCAGGACGAACGCTGGCGGCGTGCCTAATACATGCAAGTAGAACGCTGAAGGAGGAGCTTGCTTCTCTGGATGAGTTGCGAACGGGTGAGTAACGCGTAGGTAACCTACCTGGTAGCGGGGGATAACTATTGGAAACGATAGCTAATACCGCATAAGAGTAGATGTCGCATGACATTTGCTTGAAAGGTGCAATTGCATCACTACCAGATGGACCTGCGTTGTATTAGCTAGTTGGTGAGGTAACGGCTCACCAAGGCAACGATACATAGCCGACCTGAGAGGGTGATCGGCCACACTGGGACTGAGACACGGCCCAGACTCCTACGGGAGGCAGCAGTAGGGAATCTTCGGCAATGGACGGAAGTCTGACCGAGCAACGCCGCGTGAGTGAAGAAGGTTTTCGGATCGTAAAGCTCTGTTGTAAGAGAAGAACGAGTGTGAGAGTGGAAAGTTCACACTGTGACGGTATCTTACCAGAAAGGGACGGCTAACTACGTGCCAGCAGCCGCGGTAATACGTAGGTCCCGAGCGTTGTCCGGATTTATTGGGCGTAAAGCGAGCGCAGGCGGTTAGATAAGTCTGAAGTTAAAGGCTGTGGCTTAACCATAGTACGCTTTGGAAACTGTTTAACTTGAGTGCAAGAGGGGAGAGTGGAATTCCATGTGTAGCGGTGAAATGCGTAGATATATGGAGGAACACCGGTGGCGAAAGCGGCTCTCTGGCTTGTAACTGACGCTGAGGCTCGAAAGCGTGGGGAGCAAACAGGATTAGATACCCTGGTAGTCCACGCCGTAAACGATGAGTGCTAGGTGTTAGACCCTTTCCGGGGTTTAGTGCCGCAGCTAACGCATTAAGCACTCCGCCTGGGGAGTACGACCGCAAGGTTGAAACTCAAAGGAATTGACGGGGGCCCGCACAAGCGGTGGAGCATGTGGTTTAATTCGAAGCAACGCGAAGAACCTTACCAGGTCTTGACATCCCTCTGACCGCTCTAGAGATAGAGTTTTCCTTCGGGACAGAGGTGACAGGTGGTGCATGGTTGTCGTCAGCTCGTGTCGTGAGATGTTGGGTTAAGTCCCGCAACGAGCGCAACCCCTATTGTTAGTTGCCATCATTCAGTTGGGCACTCTAGCGAGACTGCCGGTAATAAACCGGAGGAAGGTGGGGATGACGTCAAATCATCATGCCCCTTATGACCTGGGCTACACACGTGCTACAATGGCTGGTACAACGAGTCGCAAGCCGGTGACGGCAAGCTAATCTCTTAAAGCCAGTCTCAGTTCGGATTGTAGGCTGCAACTCGCCTACATGAAGTCGGAATCGCTAGTAATCGCGGATCAGCACGCCGCGGTGAATACGTTCCCGGGCCTTGTACACACCGCCCGTCACACCACGAGAGTTTGTAACACCCGAAGTCGGTGAGGTAACCATTTGGAGCCAGCCGCCTAAGGTGGGATAGATGATTGGGGTGAAGTCGTAACAAGGTAGCCGTATCGGAAGGTGCGGCTGGATCACCTCCTTTCTAAGGATAAGGAACTGCACATTGGTCTTGTTTAGTCTTGAGAGGTCTTGTGGGGCCTTAGCTCAGCTGGGAGAGCGCCTGCTTTGCACGCAGGAGGTCAGCGGTTCGATCCCGCTAGGCTCCATTGGTGAGAGATCACCAAGTAATGCACATTGAAAATTGAATATCTATATCAAATAGTAACAAGAAAATAAACCGAAAACGCTGTAGTATTAATAAGAGTTTATGACTGAAAGGTCAAAAAATAAGGTTAAGTTAATAAGGGCGCACGGTGGATGCCTTGGCACTAGGAGCCGAAGAAGGACGTGACAAACGACGATATGCCTTGGGTAGCTGTAAGTAAGCGATGATCCAGGGATTTCCGAATGGGGGAACCCAACAGGTACTACCTGTTACCCGCATCTGTTAAGGATGTGAGGAGGAAGACGCAGTGAACTGAAACATCTAAGTAGCTGCAGGAAGAGAAAGCAAAAGCGATTGCCTTAGTAGCGGCGAGCGAAACGGCAGGAGGGCAAACCGAAGAGTTTACTCTTCGGGGTTGTAGGACTGCAATGTGGACTCAAAGATTATAGAAGAATGATTTGGGAAGATCAGCCAAAGAGAGTAATAGCCTCGTATTTAAAATAGTCTTTGTACCTAGCAGTATCCTGAGTACGGCGGGACACGTGAAATCCCGTCGGAATCTGGGAGGACCATCTCCCAACCCTAAATACTCCCTAGTGACCGATAGTGAACCAGTACCGTGAGGGAAAGGTGAAAAGCACCCCGGGAGGGGAGTGAAATAGAACCTGAAACCGTGTGCCTACAACAAGTTCGAGCCCGTTAATGGGTGAGAGCGTGCCTTTTGTAGAATGAACCGGCGAGTTACGATATGATGCGAGGTTAAGTTGAAGAGACGGAGCCGCAGGGAAACCGAGTCTGAATAGGGCGCATTAGTATCATGTCGTAGACCCGAAACCATGTGACCTACCCATGAGCAGGTTGAAGGTGCGGTAAGACGCACTGGAGGACCGAACCAGGGCACGTTGAAAAGTGCTTGGATGACTTGTGGGTAGCGGAGAAATTCCAAACGAACTTGGAGATAGCTGGTTCTCTCCGAAATAGCTTTAGGGCTAGCGTCGACATCAAGATTCTTGGAGGTAGAGCACTGTTTGGGTGAGGGGTCCATCCCGGATTACCAATCTCAGATAAACTCCGAATGCCAATGAATTATGGTCGGCAGTCAGACTGCGAGTGCTAAGATCCGTAGTCGAAAGGGAAACAGCCCAGACCACCAGCTAAGGTCCCAAAATAATTGTTAAGTGGAAAAGGATGTGGGGTTGCACAGACAACTAGGATGTTAGCTTAGAAGCAGCTATTCATTCAAAGAGTGCGTAATAGCTCACTAGTCGAGTGACCCTGCGCCGAAAATGTACCGGGGCTAAAACAATTTACCGAAGCTGTGGATACCTTTATAGGTATGGTAGGAGAGCGTTCTATGTGTGAAGAAGGTATACCGTGAGGAGTGCTGGAACGCATAGAAGTGAGAATGCCGGTATGAGTAGCGAAAGACAGGTGAGAATCCTGTCCACCGTAAGACTAAGGTTTCCAGGGGAAGGCTCGTCCGCCCTGGGTTAGTCGGGACCTAAGGAGAGACCGAAAGGTGTATCCGATGGACAACAGGTTGATATTCCTGTACTAGAGTATGTAGTGATGGAGGGACGCAGTAGGCTAACTAAAGCAGACGAATGGAAGTGTCTGTCTAAGCAGTGAGGTGTGAATTGAGTTAAATGCTTAGTTCTATAACATTGAGCTGTGATGGGGAGCGAAGTTTAGTAGCGAAGTTAGTGACGTCACACTGCCAAGAAAAGCTTCTAGCGTTTAAACATACTCTACCCGTACCGCAAACCGACACAGGTAGTCGAGGCGAGTAGCCTCAGGTGAGCGAGAGAACTCTCGTTAAGGAACTCGGCAAAATGACCCCGTAACTTCGGGAGAAGGGGTGCTGACTTTAGGTCAGCCGCAGTGAATAGGCCCAAGCAACTGTTTATCAAAAACACAGCTCTCTGCTAAATCGTAAGATGATGTATAGGGGGTGACGCCTGCCCGGTGCTGGAAGGTTAAGAGGAGTGCTTAGGAGTAATCCGAAGGTATGAATTGAAGCCCCAGTAAACGGCGGCCGTAACTATAACGGTCCTAAGGTAGCGAAATTCCTTGTCGGGTAAGTTCCGACCCGCACGAAAGGCGTAATGATTTGGGCACTGTCTCAACGAGAGACTCGGTGAAATTTTAGTACCTGTGAAGATGCAGGTTACCCGCGACAGGACGGAAAGACCCCATGGAGCTTTACTGCAGTTTGATATTGAGTGTCTGTACCACATGTACAGGATAGGTAGGAGTCTAAGAGATCGGGACGCCAGTTTCGAAGGAGACGTTGTTGGGATACTACCCTTGTGTTATGGCCACTCTAACCCGGATAGGTTATCCCTATCGGAGACAGTGTCTGACGGGCAGTTTGACTGGGGCGGTCGCCTCCTAAAAGGTAACGGAGGCGCCCAAAGGTTCCCTCAGAATGGTTGGAAATCATTCGCAGAGTGTAAAGGTATAAGGGAGCTTGACTGCGAGAGCTACAACTCGAGCAGGGACGAAAGTCGGGCTTAGTGATCCGGTGGTTCCGTATGGAAGGGCCATCGCTCAACGGATAAAAGCTACCCTGGGGATAACAGGCTTATCTCCCCCAAGAGTTCACATCGACGGGGAGGTTTGGCACCTCGATGTCGGCTCGTCGCATCCTGGGGCTGTAGTCGGTCCCAAGGGTTGGGCTGTTCGCCCATTAAAGCGGCACGCGAGCTGGGTTCAGAACGTCGTGAGACAGTTCGGTCCCTATCCGTCGCGGGCGTAGGAAATTTGAGAGGATCTGCTCCTAGTACGAGAGGACCAGAGTGGACTTACCGCTGGTGTACCAGTTGTCTTGCCAAAGGCATCGCTGGGTAGCTATGTAGGGAAGGGATAAACGCTGAAAGCATCTAAGTGTGAAACCCACCTCAAGATGAGATTTCCCATGATTTTATATCAGTAAGAGCCCTGAGAGATGATCAGGTAGATAGGTTAGAAGTGGAAGTGTGGCGACACATGTAGCGGACTAATACTAATAGCTCGAGGACTTATCCAAAGTAACTGAGAATACGAAAGCGAAGGTTTTCTTGGTATTTGATAGATATTCAATTTTGAGTAGGTATTACTCAGAGTTAAGTGACGATAGCCTAGGAGATACACCTGTACCCATGCCGAACACAGCAGTTAAGCCCTAGAACGCCGGAAGTAGTTGGGGGTTGCCCCCTGTGAGATATGGAAGTCGCTTAGCTT
>NZ_KV818041.1:0-1120 GCF_001814835.1 Streptococcus sp. HMSC072D07 | reverse complement strand
CCTTTCTTCTTAGTCATCAAGTCATAGGCTGCAGGATACTCCTCCTTCAAACGCCAGTCTGAAGACTGTTCAATTACGGATTGAGAAAAACTAATTGGAGTGTCTATATGTAAAAGGTCACCTGCATAATATTCTTTTAAATTAGTAAATTCTTTAAATATATTAACATTTCTGTTCTCTAGAGCCTTTCCGGCATCCTTAGGGATGTCTTCTAGTTTACCTGTTGCCATGTTAAAGAGGACTTCCTTACGATCCTCACCTCCCGTTTTCTGGAGAACGACTGTCCGGTATTCCTGATCTTTGTAAGCAAAAAAATGAGTATAGGCACTTGAAACTGGAAAGTAAGAAGCATCATAATCCGCAATAGCCTTCAAAAGATCATACTCCTTACGAGGCAAATCATCCTGACTGGTATCATAGACCTGAATCTTCCAATACTCCCCCCAACTTAGATTCTTCACATCAAAGCGATTATCTCCCGATTCATAGATTAAACGGATACTTTCTGTGGCTATAAATCGTCTCCCATGAATTACCAAACTATAGTCAACCGGCTCATCCCTATCTCTTTTCCCATTACTATTCTTTGTCTCTTTCCAAGAAATGACCAGCCCCTGTCTATCAGCTATAAATTCATGAGATGCTGGTTCTACTTCAATTGACCAAACTTTATAGCGATCATGTGTCAAATAGCGATACAAAGGATAGCCTCCAGAAACCACAACAAGAAGGCTTAAAACCCCCAGAATGATTAGTATTTTTTTCCTGTATTGTTTCATTGACTTCCTCCTGAGTATTTACTATTTAGATAGAGCTGATATTCTTCATAGCCATGTTTGGCATTTTGGTCAGAAGAAATCGATAAATGTTCCAATACATTTTTATACGTTTTCAACTGGTCTACGCTCATATTGACTAGAGAAAGATCGGTCTCCTCGCCTAAGAGATACTTGCTCATTTCTGGTGTTACAGAATTTGAGTTAAGTTGATTTTCTTTGTTTATTGCTTCTTGGATTATTGCCCTTGTATCATTACTAGTACTATTCACCTTATAATGGCTGGACGACTTCGCATATTCAACATAAGGAACAAGACCTTCATTATCCATCTCTTTCAAGCG
>NZ_KV818040.1:0-740 GCF_001814835.1 Streptococcus sp. HMSC072D07 | reverse complement strand
ATCTAGCTGATTTTCCTTTGCAACGACAAATTCCTTAACCAATCGATAGATAACAGCAAATATCGGTGTAAAGAATATCATCCCAAGTAAGCCAAAGAGATTGCCTCCAATACTAGCAGCCGCAAGCGTGAAAATAGCTGGCAAACCAATAGATTGACCTACAACTCTAGGATAAATAAGGTTTCCTTCAATCAGCTGTATAACTTGATATAGAAGAAGAGAAAGTAAGGCTTGAGTAGGGCTCACTGTGAAGATAAAAATCGCTCCCACAACACAAGCAATCATAGGCCCTACATAAGGAATGAACGATAGCACTCCTGCAAATATACCTGTCATTACCCCATAAGGTAGTCCAAACAGGCTGTAGCCAACCGCTATCATAACTCCTATGATGACTGCTTCAATCAGCTGACTCATCAAAAATTGGTCATAAGTCTCTAGTGCTACTTGTCCAATGTAAGTTAACTTTGTCACCACTTTCTCTGGAAATATAACTTTTAGAAGTCTACTCGTCATCGCTGCCAGATGTTCCTTACTGGATAAAAATAAAAAGGTAAATACTATAATCAGAAAGGCATTCATTATACTTGAAAAAATATTTCCTATATTACTAGTCAGACCGGATAAGAAGGTTATCAAAGCTTGACTAATAGAGCTAGACTGTCCCTGAATTCCTGATACGATAGTTGACAGCATGTCTTTGGTTACAAATTCCGAGCTGTCTAGCAATTTCCCAAGTT
>NZ_KV818039.1:17343-18510 GCF_001814835.1 Streptococcus sp. HMSC072D07 | reverse complement strand
CTACCATAGCTTCAGTCTAAAAATGTAAAATATTTTTACCGTTTAAGTATATCACATTTAAGACTGTTTAGCAAACTCATTTTTAGATTTTTTGACCTATTCTTTCCATAAGTCCATAGCATCTTTAAAATCTGACGAAATTTGGACATTTTCGTTTAGTGAAGAGGTTGAGTTGTTTCTCTTAGGCACTTGCTGAGTAGTTCTTTTATTGTCTGTTATCTCCATTTCATAACCAATAACTTTTCTTCCTTCTTTTATCACATTCAAGAGAATATCTATATCAAGTTTTTTCTCTAATTCATCAGCACCTACTTGAATACAGTCTCTTTTAAACCTGGCTGGGATCATAGTTTTATTTTTTCCTAAAAACCATTCTTGCCAACTTTCTAAATCACCTTTGATTATAGTCGTTCTATTGTTTTTGTATCTATTTGCTTCCCAAAGTTTCATGATGATAATAGCATATTTTGATTTTATCTGAGCTAGTTCTGCTAATTTAAAAGAATAGAAATTGCTTCTTAAAGCAAACACATAAGGAGCTGCAAACTCAGAAAATTTGAAAGCTACTTCGCCATCTTCCATAAAATCAATCCATGAGAACAACTGTCCCATTCTGATACCTTTTTTCCCATTTTCTTCAATGGAGAAATATAATGCAGTGTTTTCATTTAATGCTTTAAAAGCTCTTGCTACTCTTTCGTAGTTCTGCCCAGAATTAACTAAACCAAAATGATGTAATATTTCAACTGTTTTCACTTTATAAACGTTTGTCATATCATCATCTTTTGTAACGTGACTAAAACAATAATCAAGTATCCTATGTTCAAATGCTCTTAAATTCCCAAATGCTTTGGCTAGATCGTTTGCTTGGACAACTAAATAATCTTGTCTAGTTCTTAATTCATCAAATATTTTTTCTATATTTTTAGTTTTCATTTTAAAACATCCTACCCATTTACATTTTTGTCCTTTTTTAGAATATAACAATAAATGAGTGCTGTCAACCTTTTATTGCTTTTTTTCCTCATGTATCACGCACTTTTTCCTCATGTATTATAAATTATATTTACTTTTTTAACCACTAAAACGCTTGGTATATAAGGATTCTAATGGTATTTTAAAAGCAAAAAGTATCACGCACTTTTTCCTCATATATCACGCACTTTT
>NZ_KV818039.1:0-17243 GCF_001814835.1 Streptococcus sp. HMSC072D07 | reverse complement strand
CGCACTTTTTCCTCATGTATTATAAATTATATCCACTTATTCATGCCTCTAAAACCCTTATATACCAAGGGTTTTGCTAGTTCTTTAGAAAGATAAACTAAATCACGCACTTTTTCCTCATATATCACGCATAAAACACTCAAATGTTACGCACTTTTTCCTCATGTATAGCTAAAAAAAAGCTTATCTATCGTGCTTTTACAAGTTCTCAAAGTATTATAAAGTAATATAAAGTATTATAAAATAGGTTTATAAATATCTACTTTAGAAAAAGAGACTTATTCTATCATACTTTGATTTAATCGTATTTTTCTGTTATTCTAGTAGTATATAAAAAAGAAATTGAAAAGAATTTATGAATAGATTAGAACAGAATTATCAAGAACTAGAGAGTATGCTTTCGCCAGCAGTCCAATTATATTTAGACTACTTTTTTACCACAAATAAAAGAAATACCTCTAGCTACTACAAGTTAGTGGAGTTAAAAAAGTTTTTAGAATTCTATACAAGTAGAAAATTAAAAAAATCAATTAGTGAACTAACTATGGAGGATATAGAGCATACACCACTTGAATTAGTGAATGATTATATATCTTCACTTAGACTTAAACCAAATGGAAAAAAACAGGTAGTTAAAATTTTGAGTGCTTTCTGGCACTACTACACTGTTGCATCCTTTTCACTTGAAAAACAAGCCCCACACTTCTACCGTAATGTGATGCATGAGTGGGATGTTG
Organism: Streptococcus sp. HMSC072D07; assembly: GCF_001814835.1. Taxonomy (GTDB): domain Bacteria; phylum Bacillota; class Bacilli; order Lactobacillales; family Streptococcaceae; genus Streptococcus. Next base: position 16,506 of record NZ_KV818039.1, on the reverse strand, counting down.
TTTATGGTGTATCTTCTCTTGCTTCAGATAGAAAAATTGAATCAAGTGATAATTATATAGATAGTTATGATTTACAAGGAATGTTAGATTTTCTTGAAATGATTGATAAGTCACTTGTTACTTACTTTCCAACTCAAACAACTGCGGATAATTGGGAAAGAAATAAAGAGAGGGATCTAGCAATCATCGCTTTACTTGTTGGAACTGGAGTTGACATTGAGCAGCTTACACAAGTCACTTATAGGGATATTGACTTACGCAAAAAGGTGATAGTAATAAATACACGTAAAGGGGAACGAATTAAAAAGCCTATTTTAAGTGAGTTCATTCCTTACATTGCTCCATATCTTAAAACAAGAAAAAAATGGTTTACTGCTGATGCAACTGTTGGCTCTTTATTTTTAAACTTCAAAAAAAAGCCACTATCTGCCCAAGGTATAGCCTCAGTGATCCATAGAATTTCTACTGTGGCCATGAAACCTTTATCAGCTATTATACTAAAACAGACACATTCAGTTATTCTTTTTGAAAAAAATAAAGATTTATCAGACTTAACAGCAACAGAATCTCGTCGATTGACAAAAGTTGTAAAAGAAAGTGAGAAAACGAATGAGCAAAAACAAAAATAGAGGTTGTGGAGGTTATCTCCTAAATGTTCTAGCTGGCTTAATCATTATTTCAGTAGGATTTTTTCTAGCCGATAGGATTGGGGTAAATCCTATTAACCTTCTAAATCAAGGTATTTCATTTGTTAAAGGCTCCGGTGCTATTGAAGATTTTAATAGCCAAGCTGATAAAATAAAGGAGAAATTCGGGGATGCAGTAGCCAATCAGAAAGAAACAGAGGATTCACAGAATGCTTCTTCAACAACTACTGCTACTTATACTCCTCTTGCTTTTAAAGGTTCAAAACAGCTTGAATTAGGAGAGTATGACAGCCTTGGACGTGCAACCTACTCACATATCCAATTAAACATTAAAGACGCTCCAAAAGAGGAACGAGAAGATAAAATCACCTACAATCCTGTTGGTTGGCATAACTACAAATTTCCAGCTACTATTAACGGGAAAAAAACAGAAAACTGGCTCATGAATAGAGGACACCTAGTCGGTTATCTATTTTCCGGATTGAACTCAGAAGGTAAGAACCTTGTTCCTATAACACGTTATCTTAACGCTGGGACAATGGATGATAAGAAAGTTGATCGCAGCAACTACTACTCTATGATATTCTACGAAATGAACCTAAAAGAGTGGTTACGCGATAACTCAGATAAATACCTTGACTATTATGTAGTTCCAATCTACCAAGACAATGACCTACTACCTAACAAGATTGCTATGTACTGGACCGCTTTCGATAAGAACGGGAACCAGGAAACAGTCGAATTGAAAAATCAAGGGCAAACAAGGACAGAAGGCAATATCTCGTATGTAATACTGGATAACACTTCTCCTAATGCAACAATCAACTATACAGACGGAACTGCTGAAGCTAAATAGCAAATCTATAAGATGAATGTTTTAAGCATTCGTCTTTTTTTATCCATTAAGTAAATAATTTCTATCTATTTCCTATTTATTATATAAATAAACTACATCTATTTAATAGATACATAATAAATAGAACTTCTCCTAATGCAACAATCAACTATGCAGACAGAACTGCTGAAGCTAAATAGCAAATCTATAAGATGAATATTTAACTTTAACACGTTTGCTTTTTTATCCATTAGTCAAATACTATTTATCTACTTATTATTCATTTTGTATATATCTTTTATTTATTAAATAGATATAAAGTGGATAATTTTAATCCATTATTTTTTGACAATTAAAAATACTTCTGATATAATGTAGATAAAACAAACATAAATAGGAGAATTACAAATATGAAGATTATATGTTTTAATGTTGAGGCTGGAGGAGTTGGCAAAACTGCAATATGTGTCAATACTGCTACCTTGTTAGCGAGCAAAGGGTATCGTGTTCTTGTTTTTGGGACAGATAGAAGCATGAATCTTACAAATCGTATGGTTGGTTATTATGCACGTAAGAATGGTTTAGATGCAGATGAGTTGCTTGCTAACATTAAACCAGAGAATACGGTCGAAATGCTTTTTCAACGTTTACCTTTTTCACCTATCAAGATCACTGACAACATTGATTTAATTGCTGAAACAAAAACACTATATAACTTATCTGATGTAAAAAGTTTCTCTTTGTTACATTGGTGGTGGGATGTGGAAAAGTATCTCACAGAAGAGTATGATTATATCTTAATTGACACACACAACGACCAATCAGAGTTCACTAAAGCAGTTTATGCAATTTCTGATATCGTTACTGCAATTATAGATAAGACCGAAAAGACATACAAAAATAAGGTTGCTGAAATTAAAGCATTGCTAAATGTAGTGAAAAATGAAAATAGAAGTCGAACAGAAACATTTGTGAATGCTAGAGTAGTTGTACTTGCGAATATGATTGACAATAGTATGTTAGGAAAACAAATGCGAAACATGATGAATAAATTAGTTCGCGAACATCCAGATGATTTTGTTGGTTGCATTGAGTACCGGGAGAGTTTTCCTAAGTCAGATGCCTTGTATATGCCTCTTTGGGAATATCGAAAATATGATAAAGGTGACTGGAAGTTAGATAAGTTCTACCGTGACACTGAACACCTTTTGTTAAAATTAGCCAGTATGTAGAAGAATAAAGTAAATCATTTTTATTTAGTAAATAAATAAATGATAAATAAAAAATAAATACTTAATAAATAAAAATTACAATTAAGGAGAATATTATGCCAGCTAAGCGTCCATCAGATTTTGAAACTAAACCTATGATCCAAGATAAATCCCCTTTTGAAAAACGTAAGGAGGTTATTGAGAAAAATTTGTTATCAGACACAACTGACCAAATCGGAGTGGTAACATATCTAGAAAAAGAAAAGAAACACATTCCTTCATTACACTTGAAGCCAGATGAACAAATGTATGATGATATGATGGCTATTATGGAGTTGTTAGGTATGAAAAACAATAAAACCATGACTATTAGAATGGCTCTATCAAACTATCGACAACAATTAGAAAGAGAAAGAAACAGTCGTTAGTATCTGTAAACTAAATATATTTTATCCATTTTTTAAATAAATTATATTTACATAAAAAATAGAAACTATCTATTTAGTAAATATTGGCTATTTATTCTAAAATCAATGAATAGGAGACAAACTATGGCTTTTGTAGTACCAAGTGTAGCGTTACTATTTACACTTATCGGAATCTATCAAAAAAAGATTAAATTTGGCGCATTGGGAGTAGTTCTTTTTCTCTTTGTGATCGCCTTTGCTTTTGAAATTATTTTTTAAAAAAACATTCCCAAAAGATAAAATGCTTTTGGGATTTTTTCTATCATAGCTTGCAATTTAGGGCTAATAGAGGTTAAAATATATGGTATAGATTAAAATAAAAACTTAGGAGATATTATGCTACCATTAAAAGTCATTCAACAGACGCATCCTAGTGCGATATATGCAGAAGATGAAGGAAGAAAAAACCGCGATATTGTTATTGCTGATAAAATAAAGAGCGATACATTTTGGTTTGACTTCAATCTAAAAGATGAACTGAAATTAGAATTTATTCCCAAAGATATTGTTGCAGAGGTTAATGACCTAGCTAGACCATCAGCAAGCGATACACGTTCTGAGGCTTTTAATAGAATTCTTGCTAAAGAAAGAGTATTTCCTGGCTTTGTTGAGAGTGTAATAGAATCAATGCCTTGTCCTCATGAAACCGATAAGTCTAAAATTGTTTTTATAGACTATCTTGTTGTTACACCTCTAAACCCTATTTATTCTGAATTGAAAGTTTATGTGCCATCTACTAAGGCAGGGATGCTTAGATTACCACGTACTAACTTAAAAGAAATGGTTGGACGTTACGTAAGTTGTAAAATTGAAAATTTAAGACTTTGTAAATTGCCAAATTTTTATGAAACTAAAAAGGTATGGAACAACTTTTATGCTGAAGGCAGCATAGACCTTGCCGAAACCCTAGTATGTGGCGATATTAAAGCAACAATAGCAGAAGCAAGAAAAGGTAAAGAATCTCCAAGCGTTGTTAATAGAAGTGTACTAGAGCAGTTGAAGAATGAAAAAGCTGAGTGGCTTTCGCGTTCTTACAATGGCATCATCGCTCAAACAAGCAATCGTGGAATTTATGTTATATGCACAGAAAAAGAATTAAACTACTTTACGGTATTTATCCCAAGAGGGAAAATTAGCTATGTGTATGAGTCAGTTATACCAAGTATTGCTTTAAAATTTAAAATTGGAGAGCAGATCAGTTTTAAGATTTTAGATAACCAAATCTATCGAGCAGGTAAAGGGCTAGAAAATCAAATCATTGCTGATGCTAAGTGTTTAGAAACAAGACCACGTGACCGAGTGATCCAACTTATAGCTGACGAAAAATTAGTTGGTACAACTCACAAGGCTTACGTTGTTGCTTATGACGTTACCAGAGGTCATAAAATTGAATTAGAGGATCTAGCAGGTGCAATAGTTAAACTTGAAACTAAGGCCCCAATAACCCCTGATTTTGTAGTCAAACAGACACCTATCTTTGTTAAGGTTGAGCGAGCAAGAAGAACAGCAAGTCCAGCTGATGATTTGAGATATTCGGTTTATTGTTCTTATATCTCAGATGCAGGAACAAAGGAAAAGGCCGTAAGTGCATTTGAGTTCTAATTAAGCTAGAAACGGAACAAACAATGTTTCGTTTTTTTTGAAAGGAGTATCATGGTACACACTATTTTTTCATGGATAATATTATTTTTACAAATCGCACCCTGGATAATAGTAGCAGGAGGTTTAATTATATGGTTTATCAATCGTCAGACAACTAATATTAAATGGAAGTATCTATCGTCACTTTGGGTTTTAATTGCCTTAATTTTTATTTACTTGTTTAGATTTATCCCTTTACTAGTAATGTCTTATCTTGAAACAATGAAACTCAATTCTGGTGATACATCTGAGACATTTAAGACTATACTTACAGTCATTCAATTTCTGATTGTTGCAGTAGTCTGGAAATTTGCTCAAATTCAATCAACCATTTTCTATTATCAGCAGATTATAACTGAGAATGAAAAGCACAGTAGTGGACTACAAAGGCGATTTTTCCTTTTGGGAGGTATCGGAATAACTATCCTTACGATAGGAATTATTGAAATGATTAAATTTATCTTGTAGAGGGGAGAGTAAGTAAGTTGAAATTTATTTTAAAAAGACTTCCATTCTGGTTAAATGGAAAAGCTACCTATGACTATGTGATCGTTACTTTAAGAATATTGCTTTTATTCTTCTTTGGAGCAAGTAGTGGATTAGCAGTTTTCTCTTTGTTCACCCTTATATTTGGATATACCATATCAGATGGCTCTTATTTAGCTTTATTTTACGCTCTGTTGGCTTTCTCAAGCATCCAGCTATATTTGGGATTATGGCATACTAGAATAACTAGTAGGCAGGTCTATGAGCCTTTTAAGCGGCCTAACAAAGTAAAACGAGTCCAGCGAGTAAGTCTGATGAAAAAAGGATTGATATTTTCTTTTGGAGGGGCAATCATAGCTCAACTGGCTCTAATTATTTTGACAATTAGTAACTATGTTTTAAAGTCTTTATCATTGACCTATAAATCAGCAAATCTATTTAGTTCTCATACAGAGACTTTCTTAGGTTATAAAAACCAAGAGAGTTTATTGGCTTCACCAATACCGTTTTTATCACCTGAACTATACAATGCAATCTTAGTGATTTTACCAATTTTTATCTTAATTATTTTGTACGTCAATTCTTACATTTTCGACATTAGAAAGTATCACAAGTTGGTTGAACAATGGATAAACAGACGTTTTTATAAAGATGAATGTATCGAGCATCTAGTATTTGATACAGAGGCTAAAGGGACATTCTCTTTGACTATTGGGATCAACTCAGAAACACAGTCACCAGTCATTATGGAGCCAAACACTCTAGCATTGAATACCGCATTTTTTGGATTGATTGGTACAGGTAAATCATCATCACTTGCCAAGCCTATTGTTATATCAGTATCAAAAAACTTTGCTATTTATCTACGTGAGTTTGGTATGTACGTTAAGGGAGTACAAAGAAAAGTAAAACGACTCCCTCTTTCTGACAAATCGAAGAAAATCAAAGAGAAAGAAATGATAGAAGAGTGGTTTTCTAAGGGATTGGGGAAAGACCTTGTAAGTGGTTTTTATCTAAACGAACCAACAGCAGACTTAGTAAAAGATAGTCGCTTCATTTTAGAAAAAGTAGGAATACCTAAAAAGGCTATCTGGGACATTGACCCGTTAAATCCTTACACGGATGCAATCAATATATTTGACACAGAATTGGAAACAGCAGCAGCATTAGCATCAGACCTCTTCAGAGATTTTTCGGAGGGGAATAACAGTAGTGGTAATAGCTTTTTCCTTAATAGAGAGGAAGCGCACACGAAGAGTCTTGTAACACTTCTGATAGCCTCGTCTAAAGTACCAGATCTAGATATCAACAAGCACCTTAACGGAGGTGCACCGACCTTTTCAGAATTTAATCAATTACTAACTGATAACAACTTTATATTCTCGCGTGTCAATATCCTACGAATAATTTATCAGAAAGAATTAAGAGATTATAACGCTTGGAAAAGCGACTATGAGATTAAATATAATGAGGCTTTTGAAAAGTGGATAAACTCTGGGGGAGAGAAGGAACTTTTCCGAGGAAACCAACCTCTCGAATTATGGAATGAGGGGCGTGAGTTAGAGGATAAGTTTTCAGAGATTAGCAATCTAAAAAGTGCTATTGATTATTTTACCAAAGCATACTATATCGATTCTAGAACAAATAAGCCAGCCTTTGACTTTGATGCAGATATTAAAGGTCTTGTTTCAGTAATTAGTAGATTAGCTTTGGATAAACGTGTTAGACGTGTTTTCTTTTCTCAATCAACTAAGAGCATCGACGTATTATTGAAATATGGAGGAGTTCTATTAGTCAATTCTGCAGCTGCTGAGTTGGGAGAAAACAACAGTAAAATGGTTGCCCAAGTTGCTGAAATTATCATGCAAAGTTCTGCTTTTAGACGGCTACCCAACAAGTATTCTTTATTCCCATTTATCGAGGACGAAAAGAACTCATTCCTAATGTCAAGGGATAGTGGATTTATTGATAAAAACCGTAAAGTTAGAACACCAGTCATTCACTTTTATCAGAACTACGAGCAAGCAGTTGCGACCGTAGGAGCAGAGAAAGCAAACGCACTTTTCCAATCTTATCGTAACGCATTTATGTTCCAACAGCAAAGCCCAGAAACCATAAAATACCTAAACAATCGAGCAGGTAAAAAATGGTCATTGACTTCTAGCTTCCGTGGAGCAGAGGGACGATTTTTAGCTTCCAATGATGATAATAAAGAGCAGTTGACTGAAACACTCGAAGAGGTTGACCAGATCACAGAAGCTGATGTTAGCAAGCTAGAAGAAATGGAATTTTTGGGTATCATGGTAGTTGAAAATGAGGTGAGTGAACCTATGAAAGTTACCTCAATGCCAAGCTTTAAAATGCCTATTTTCACAGATGAAGATTACCAACCAGACTTTGATATTTCTAATAAAAAAGACAAGGAAACATTTGATATCTGGCAAAAATGTGTTGATGATTTTTATATCGAAAATATTAAAAGAACATCATACAGTCAAGATGATTTCACAGATGATGAGTGGAATAAACTATTAGAAATTAAAAATCCAATCAATGACTCAATTCCATTATTTGAGGATACTGATACTGATAATTTTAACCAAAATGATGCTAAAGCTGATTATAGAAATAAAGAGGCTAAAAACGACATTAACAAAGGTTTAATTATTGATAGTAAAAAAGAGACCCTAGATGGCGAAGAAGAACAAGAAGCGCCTATTGAAGAAGTCAAAGAAAATAATGATAAATCTCAAAAAGAAGTAGTGGAAGAAACACAAAAAGAGGTTACTTATATAACTGATACTATTCAAGAAATTGACAGTGCAATTCCGCCAGAACCATCTAGTATTATTGCTCAAAATCTTCAAACTTCTGATGACAAAGAAGATATCTTTTAATAAAAAAAGCTAGTGACTAAACACTAGCTTTTTATTGTTCATTCTGATTTTGTTTTTGGGAGTTTTGTTGTTTTAGTGACTGTTTTTTATCTTGAACAATCCTGGTAATATCTTTTAGAATGTCTTCAACAGTGAGGTCTTTATTGTCTAAACTAACAAGCGAAACATAGGCCTTCCCAATCTTTAGTATGATATTCTCTTCATGCTTTTTTCGCTCCTTTCTGATTTTATCCATCTGTTCTTGTAGCTTTTGAAGGTCACTATCAAATGCTCCCAGAGTTTTAGTTTTAGCTGCCATGATTTTTCTCCTTTCTTTATGACAAATTAATTTTATCATAGTTTTAAAAAAAAGAGAAGTTATGATATAATTTTATAAATAATTGGCTAATAATTCAAAGAAACATAAGGAAGTTATATTTTTTACCTAAACCCTTGATATATCTGGCTTTAACATGGATGGAAAGTGCCACGGTAATGCCAAATATTCAAGAAAGAAAGATAGTCTAGTCATTTATAGTCACCTAAACCCTTGATATATCTGGCTCCAGCTTGGTTGGAAAATGCTACGGTAATGCTATTTTTTATTTAAGAAAGATAGAAATAGCAAATAAGCCACCTAAACCCTTGATACATATAGCTTCAGCATGAATGGAAATAAAGGGGACTTTATAGGGTTTTTAGGGTTGTTTCTATCAAATAAATTGATGAAAGGATACATTTTATGGTTAAGAGCCTTTGTATTAGTGATAGCAGGGAAGGAATAATAGAGCATATTCCTAAAGGAGCAATAGCTTATTATTTACCCAATCCTCGTGGAAGAAAGAAAGTGTTTTTTACTAAAGAGACACTCTTGCTAATGTATCATTTAATTCGTCTAAAGTATTTTTCAAGAGAAATGATTTTAGATCAGTATTTTATCTTAACGGGTAAGGAGCTATACAATGATGCGTTATATTCTCTAATTGGTAATAGCAGGATGCCTATCTGCCAATTTAGTTCTAACTACAATATTGGTAGAACCAAATTTATGTACGTTCCAAAGGTGTTTGCTTCGTGGTTACTTTCAGTCATTCCTCAAATTCCAGAACTTGCTGAACTGACAGAGGTTACTGAGTACGATGGTTCACATTATAGCCTTATTACTAATCGAATGAATGGTGGAACTTATGGGATAAAGAAAATCAATCTACACGATGCGAATACACGTTCTCTAGCACTTAAAATCGGTAGAGCCTTAATTGAAAATAAGGTAGGTGTTTCACCTAGTGAGTTGAATATTACTTATTTCTTTCCAACCAATCGTGAACTGATTTCAGTTGTACCAGATGCAGTAATATTCGTCCAAGGTGAAAGGTACTATATAGAGTACGATAGAAACACTGAGCAGCACTTTAAATTGCTAGGAAAGATCATTGGTTATTTTGAGGAAAGTTACTACAAAGGGGATACAATCTTCTTTGTCTTTGATAACATATCAGAACCAAAAGATAACTATCTTAATGCGCGTGTTATGAATTTCATCTCTAATGTTCATAACGTCAAGTTTAAAGATAGTGGACTGACTTACTATGAGCAGGCACAGCAAAATAAAGTTAGCCTTTATGCACTACCATATGTCAATGCTATATCTCAAATAGCAGAGGTTATTCATCTTGAATTGGACCATGATAGCACAAAAGAAGATATTGAACTTGTTGACCGTTTTAAAAACGAGCACCTTGTTCCTTATGAAGTATTATCTGCAGACCTAGTTGATGAACCTGATAGTCCTTTTGATTTGACTTTAACCTACATAGATGATTTCTTTGATAAAAAAGAAATGCCCCTTTTAAAATTGAACTATGGTGACATCAGCAACCCGGACTATTTTGAAAATCTTTACAAAGAATATAAAGACGTTTATCCTCAATGTGGCATTATTTTTTCTGCTTCAATCAGCAAACAATACTATCCAATCCCTCATGATGATTTCTTTCTTGCGATCTATATTCGATAAAAATCTATTGTAAGCCACCATTCGTTGCTTTTTATAAAGTTATCGTTTAAAATGTAATTAAAGAATAGCAGGAAAGAGAGAAATGATTATGGTATATGTTCATAGATTTTTAGGTCAGTGGCTAGATAAAAACCAATCATCTAGCAAGCATGAAATTTTACGGAAGGCCCTATCTTTAGGAAGTGGGATTGACGAATACCTGAAGCAACTAGAAGTCCGTAAAAGATTTACATTAGCAGTAGAGCAAGGCAGTTATTTCTATACTGTTCCAAAGGAAGTATCTATTGAAGATACACGCGCAGATAGATATTATAGATTAGAGTTAAAGGACTATGAAATTGTGGGATCACACACTGTGTTTTATGGGAATGGTACATCTATTCTAGTTAAAGCACTCTTTGAAGGAAAAGGTGAGATAGTGCGTATCTATGAATATGAAACACTTGGCCTACTCCTGGATGATTTAAAAGAAGAAGTAGCAATCACATTTAGCTGCGTTTATAAACCTTGTTATGTGTTGGCCCATGACTTTGAGGAATTTAAACCTGCGCTTGACCTTGGTACACTTTATTGCCATTATACTCACGCGCCTGGCCAGCGTAAACCAATAGCAGAAGTAGAAATTTAAGAAAGAAAAAGGAGAACCAATTATGACACATCAAGAAGCAGCAATCACAAAAAATGAAGAGCAAGAAAAAGTAAATTACTTATCTATGCGCTTCATAGATATTCTGGAACTACCGTATAAAGAAAATAAGCGAGCAATCGACATCACTTGTCCTTTAGAAGATAAGGACGTTATCGTTTCAATCACGATAAAGGAGTTGAATGAGAAGGGAGTGTTAAAACCTAGCTCAGAGGAGGTAACACTGATGACTTTTCTCGACTACTTAAATGAGTGTGATGCGCGTGAAATGGACGTAACAATTCCACGATTGAATGGAGAGGTAGTAGTAGCAACTATTAAAATCAGCGTGCAGGAAAAGACCGTCGCTTAATAAAATAGAAAAGCAGTGACTATGGATCACTGCTCTTTTTTATTTAGAGAATCGTATTCTGCTTCTCTAGTTTATTTAGTAGTTCTTGTAAGGTCATTTTTTCTGCTCTATACCCTTTTAGACTTTTGATACCTTCTTCATATTCTTTTAGAAGCTCCTGAAAAGTCTCTTCGTCGTCTATGGCATTAAACTCAAGAATATCTTTTCTAGTAGGGCGTTCAGCATCTACGTAGTCTACTACAAACTCAACCTGCCCCTCACAGAATGATTGATATTTAGCATAAACCATAAAGTCCTCACCAAGCAAAGCTATATCAGCTAGACAATCTTGGATTAGTTCGTCACTATCAAAGGAAATCTGGATCTCAGAAACATCCCACTTTTCTTTATTAGCTACCTCCTGGAAAGCATCCCAAACATCATCTAACGTTTTTCCTTCAGGTAGGACACCGTAGTATAGATAGTTCATGATTGCTTCAAACAAATTATCCTTGTTGTCAAGTCTATAAGGCTCTTCATATTCTGGATAGCTTTCAAGTGGACCATTTTTGAATCTTGCAAAGACTTCTTTCTTAACCGCGCGTGCTTTTTTCAGATTGTCGATAAACTGTTCTTTTGTCAGCATCTAGTTACCTTTACTTTCCATTCTTATCAATCCATGCCTGCACCTTAAGCAGTGTTTCAACCGTAATATTCTTAAACAAGCGTTCCTTATTCCTTAATCTCGTGATCGTGGATTTTGAAATACCAGTATCCTTTGCTAAACGATAGGCTGAGACAGTCTTATCCATTAAGACTGCCTCTACCTTAGTAGTATCTATTTTCAAATTTTATCTCCTATTCCTCAAAATAAAACTTTCCGTCGAATGGTTTGATTTTAATGATTCCATAATCTAAACCAAGTCTTGCTATGAATGGCTTGCTGATTCTTTCGTGCAAGGTAGACATCTGCTCCCTAAATTCATCTAAAAGAAGAGTAGATTTGTAAAAATTACATTGATAGCATGCTGGCATATAGTTTTCAAAACTATCTTCTCCACCTCGATAGTGGGGGTGTAGATGATCTACTCTCAAAGTTTTTAAATCCAATTCCTTGCCACAATAAGCGCAATGACCACCATACTTATCTAAGACTTTTTGTCTAGTGGCTTTAGATATGCTTTTTCGTTTCAATTTGTGACCTCCTTTTCTTTCATGAATTTTGGCATGTTGCCGTGAAATTCCTCGTATAACCAATACTTCCTACAACATTCATCATAATCATAATTTTTGTTAACTTTAAGTTTTCTTTTGAGCGTTTTCTTATATTTTTTCGGACAGTAGATAACAAATTCTTTAGTATTCTCAGAATAGTAGGCTATAAAATATCGATAAGAATATTTGTAGTGTTTTCTTTTTTGTCTGAGATTCATCACTCCACCTCCTGAACTTTCCAACCAAGAATGTCTGCAGCCTCTTGAGCTTCTTCTTTTGTGTTGAATTTCTTGACGTACTCCATTGTACCAGGTTGTTCATCTACTAGTATGACAATTTCAACATCTTCTTGATAGTTTTTGAAATACAAATGATTGCCATCTGTCACTACATACCTTGTTCCATGAATCTCGTATCCATCCAGCCATGCTCGAGCAAAGAGTTCCATGTTGTCATCTTCCCTAAACCATTCGTAAAGTTTTTTTCTTCCACTAATCGCGATTGCGTCCATTGCACCTAACAAATGATAATCTTCAAACTTTGCATGCTCAATCCAATCCGCAACAAACTGCGGGATTGTGACTTTTTTAAATGCTTGTACCACTACTTTACCTCCTGTACTGTCAAATCCAATAGATTTGCCACTTCTTGAGCTTCTTTTTTTGTGTTGAATTTCTTAACATAATCCTTTGTATCAGCTCGTCCAATCATCATAACATCATTATCTTTTTGACCGTTTTCAAAGCACACATAATTGCCATTTCCATCAGTAACAACATACTTTATTCCTTGAATGTCATAACCGTCTGACCAAGCGCGCGCAAAGACTTCTTCATGATTTGCTAGCCAATCAGCACATTCTTTGAACTTATAGCAATAATCCATTGCATGAAATAAGCTAGATCCATCTGTTTCCTTACAGTATTTAATTTTTTCAGCAATTATCTGTGGGATTATAACTTTTTCTGGCTCGTTTTGTTGATTTAAATCATCAATGAGATCAGAAATTTTATTTTCTAATTTTTCCCACATACGAAACTTCGGTATCATATGTTCATTCCCCCTTAATCTTCTTCATTCATGATTTCATTGAACTGTTCTTCATCAATAAGACCTCGTTCAATCATTGTCTGGACTGTTAGCTCGATTTTTATCAGTCTGTTTAGCTCATTGTTTGGCAATGTTGCCATAACTACATCTTTCATATTATATCCCCTTTATTCAATTTTAGTTATTTAGTTATCTTTTTAAACATTTCAAGACAGTCAAGTAAAATTTCCAAGCTGTTAAGGCTGAAGCTATGTAGTGTTTCATCGTTTATTGTTGTTGTGACATCCCTAATAAAACTTTCACGGAAACGTTCTTTTAATTCTGGAATGATTCCTACTATCCGTGTTGGAAATGGCCCATTTCTATGATAACCTTCAGGAGAATATTGTGTTTCATCTATATTTCTCATCATTTCATTTGAATTTTTGCGAGAAACAACTATCCTTCCAGTTGGGGTTATGCGAGAAACAACTCCAAACATGGAACCGTCATAACTATCACTATTTCCGATATATTCAACAAACACCTCGTCACCGACTTTTAAGTCTTTTAACCAACCTTGTCTTTTATCTTTTTCCAAGCTATCACCTTTTCCTTTTTTAAAGTAATTTTATTTGTTTTTCATAATCATTGAGTCTCTGTTGAGCAAGGTTGAAGATGCCTTTATCAAGCTCACAACCAACATACTCAAAACCTAACTCCTGACAAGCAATCAAGCTACTTGCTGAACCGACATGAGTATCAAGAATCTTATCTCCAGCTTTGGCGTAGTTTTGCAGCAACCAGAAATAAAGATTGATGGGTTTTTGAGTCGGATGGATTCTAACTTCGTTCAAGGCCTTATTTCCTTGTTGGATATGACCTTCAGAGATTGATTTACCTTGCATCATACCATTCCACATATATCGAAATAGTTTCGTGCTATCATGCAAACTGCAGTATGCTAGCTCACAATCCGAAAAACTTGACCGACCATTAACTTTATCCCAAACAATACGGCCAGAACCGAAAGAGTAGTTGTTGAAGTAGTTCACGCCCCAAATAATTTGATTTTTTGAAACTCTAAATAATTCATCAAAATAATCTTTTCCTGGAACTTCCCATTTAGTTGTTTTGCCGTACAATCTATGGACCCCTATGGGACTGATTTTGTTCCCATAAAATTTTCTTTGTTCTGGACCAGAAAAATATGGTGGATCTACAATAGCTAAATCAAAATAGTTATCAGGATATCTTTTCATGACATCCATACAATCTTCGTTAAGAAATAATTTCAAGTTATCACCTCATTCCAATTCCTTTGCGATAGCAGCAATAACACTCACAGTCACGCTGTTTCCTGCTTGCTTATATAGTTGAGAGTTGCTGTTTACTTTTTGCGCCTTGTCAAAAGCCCAATCTGGAAATCCTTGTAATCTCCAACATTCTCGAGGTGTTAGTTTGCGAATACGATAGCCATCGGTTACTCCAAAACTACCAGCTCGAACAGTGCTACCTCCACCACTTGATGTTAATGTTCCAACCTCATCTTTTGTGATTTTGTTGTAAAAGTCTATAATTTTTACCAGGTTATTTTCTTGATAACTGTTACTCGTTATAGTAGGAGCGATGTCATGTTCTCCGCCTTGATTATAACCATGACCACGCTGAATGATTTTAGGTTCTTGCCCACCACCCTGCATAGTGGATAGAGTAGGAGCTAGTCCATCTGTATCATATACTCTTGAGTTTTGGTCATGATTTCCAGGCAATTTTCCTGCGATATGGATGTTCCCGATAGTTCTTACTTTCTGCGATTTACTTTCAACAATGTACGCCCCTGCGCCTTGTGAGTTTCCATATCTAGTTGTAATGGTATTGCTGTACTGTTCTTTGATTGAATCAACTTGCTGGCCACTTTTTGAGAGAGGAAAAACTCTTCGGGTACATTCTCCTCTAAGATGTCCGACAATGAGCACGCGCTCCCGGTTTTGTGGGACTCCGAAATCCTTGCTGTTAAGGACTTGCCATTCCACATTGTACCCCAATTCATCCAAGGCTCCGAGGATGGTCTCAAATGTAGCTCCTCCGTCATGGTTGAGGAGTCCTTTGACGTTCTCAAGGAATAGATATTTAGGTCTGAGAATAGATGCGAACCGTGCAATTTCAAAAAACAAAGTTCCTCGTGTATCTTCAAAACCTCGTCTGTTTCCTGCAATGCTGAAAGCTTGGCACGGAAATCCTCCACAGATAATGTCCACACGTCCGATTCTTCGAATAGACTCATCTGATACTGCTGTGATGTCATGTAGTTCTATTTCTCCCTTCGTATCGTGTATGGCTTTATAAGACTTGCGAGCAAATTTGTCAATTTCGCAAAACCCTACACATTCATGTCCAGCGGACTCCATCCCAAGACGAAATCCACCAATTCCTGCAAATAAATCTAAAAATTTCATATGATTTTTAATTTCTTTCAACATTAGAGCCCAAAAAACAGTGGCTACAAATAGTCTCATCTTGATCCATCCACCAACAACTACCCCATTTTTCGTCAACACAAGGAGTCTCCCAAGTGCAACCACATACTTTACAAATTCCATTTTGAGATGGCTTTTCTTTCATATCCACATCAAGATACCTTCCATCATCGCTTAACGCATCATAATAAGCTATCCATAAGTCATAACCATTTAAACTCACTGAGCCTAACTCACTCATAACAATAAGTTTTTCTTTTGGAGTGCTTACCTTGCTTTCAAAGTCCTTCAACAAAATGTCTTGATGATATTCTTTGTCTTCTAACAACCATGCTTTTCCTTCAGGAGTCTGCAAATAGTTTGCTCCTGCCTGTAACATGGACTCTAAATCACAGTATTCTTGATTGTTAAAGCTATAAGATGTAATTAATTTTCCTTTCATGATTTATTACCTCTCTTTTTCTTTTTTATAAAACTATTATACCAAAATAGTTGCCATAAGGCAACTATTTGTGCCATTATTTCCCTTGTTCTTTATCTTTTTTTATACTTGCTATAAAAGTGGGGATATGATATACTAAGGGAGTAAATATTATTTTACATTTTTAGACTGAAGCTATGGTAG
>NZ_KV818038.1:0-417 GCF_001814835.1 Streptococcus sp. HMSC072D07 | reverse complement strand
AGAAAAGCAAAAGAAAACCACCTGAAATGAATTCAAGTGGCGAATAGTTAGGGGAGCTCATTATAAACAGAGGCATCGTAGATCTTCTGCTGGATTCGTTTCTTTTCTGTATACTCTTGTGGTGAAACTGTATACATTTCATTAGTTTCAATGGAGCCTGCTAATTCTGTATCCATATTTTGAAAAGCTTCCGCAACCTTATTCATAAAGCCATCCAATGAATCCACTGTCTCTACCAAGTTTTCCATACAACTTTTTGCGACACCAGCACAGGACTCTAGACTACTTGTGACCGATGAGTCAATAATAGTCGACATCCCCTTTGAAATCTCATCTGTCGAAACCTTAATACTCGCCTTAATGCTTTGAATTCGCATCGGCTGAATTCGCTTAACTACCATTTTTCAACTCCTCCTT